>CAZPSR010000202.1:0-4025 GCA_964589135.1 uncultured Syntrophomonas sp. | reverse complement strand
GGAGGAACACTAAGCTCCTCTTCCTCCAGGTTCTGGGTTGCCCCGGGAGCAGTGGTAAAGGAGATCTTCCCTTCCACCCCTAGCGAGGTCCCATTTTTGGCCTGTAATTGGGGACTTATAGTAAGGATATAAGCCATATCAGCTGCCAGCGAACTAAGAGGCTGAATAAAGATTTGGCGTTTCAGCTCCGGATTTATCTGATCATCGGGTAAGTTAACGTTAATAGGTATCTTATTCCCCTGACTGTCTACAAGGCTGAAACAGCTGCGGTTATTATCCGCCACGGTCATATTAACCACGTTCTTGTTAAACAAGAGCCAGATTTCCCCATCCACCGCTACCGATTCATCACCAGGTGCCGGCTTTGATTCTACCAGAGACAGAGGATTATCCTGGCCTCCCCCGGAACCATCCCCCTTGCCATTGTCTGCTCCAGCCGGGCTGACCAGCAGTAGCAAAGATAGGAAAATAAGCAGGAGGCCGCAGATTATTTTTCGCTTATATAATCTATTCATAGAACAAGGCACCTTTCTGTTAGTATTGCTGTTGTCAACTAATCCTGAGGATAGCCGCTACCTTAATTCGTTGCGCTTACTGCTTAGTTGACCTCGACACTATCAACTCGATTATTTTAGCCTGGCAGTTTACTGTATTCGCTTTGATGTCAAATATGCAGCTCACAAATCGAAGCCCTAAACTTATCTGGACTTAAGCATAATTTCTATCATTTTATTAATCATTTTGGCTGCTTCGGCCCGGCTAGCATTGCTGTTGGGTTCAAAGCTATTGTTGTTCTTACCGTTAATTATCCCTGCCTGTTGCATTTCCTGCACCGCATCCCGGGCATAAGGAGCAATACTATCGTTATCCACAAAAACAACGCTGGCATTGATTGCCTTTAATTCAATCCCCATCAATGCGGAAAATCTTTGTATGACAACCGCCATTTCCTGCCTGCTGATAGTCCTATTAATGCCAAAGCTTCCATCACCATAACCATTGACAATTCTGTTTTGAGCCGCCCAATTAATATAATCACTGTACCATTGACCAGCTTTTACATCGTTAAACTGTGAATCCTGCCCCGGATTTATGTCTAACCCGTCCATTGAATTCACTAAGATTTTGACAAATTCAGCTCTGCTAACCGGCTTATCAGGAGCAAAAATATCATCAGCAATACCATTGACGATATTTCTAGCCGCTAGAAATTCAATATTATCTTGGCCCCAATGTTTATCAATATCACTAAAGTTCACAGAATGGATGGAAACCGCAAAAATACTGAAGTCGCTGGTAGTTCCATAGGCTATGCCATTCTCCACCAAGGAGTTCTTCATAATGGTGCCGTTGTGGGTCAATACATGGCTTACCGAACCGGTAATGCTTACCGGTAATTCCAATCTTACTCGGCCGGAAAGACTGCTAATAAGCTTAGAACCATCCTTCAAAGTCACTGAAAAGGTATCGGCCTTATCCGCATCCTTGCTGATACTTAGGGTAGCCAGATCAGTGATTTGCCCTAAAATTTCCCGGGGTAAAACAACTTCGCCCAAAGGAGTATTGAAAGCTATTTTTTCCACCGAAGCAGCAAGTTTTTTTGATTGCTCTGCGGTAAACTGAAAAGATACTTCATTAGCCTGGTCTGTATTTGATGCCACTATTTCTGCTATTTTCTGGTTTTCGCTCAAGCCATCAACCACGGTGTTCATTTGTTCGTTACTCAGTACAATATTTGCTATATTTCCACTAATACTCGGCTGAACATCTACCCGGGGCCTGGACCCACCGCTACCGGTGCTGCTGGTCATGAAGTATATTTCTTTATCCTCACCCAAGGTTATACTACTGTTGCTGGCCAGCTCCCCGCTGATCAACAAGCGGTATTCAGTCTCGGCCTGTAAGCCCTGGGGAACTGTGATAAGTACGGTATCTTTAGCAGTATTCTCGGCCAAATCACCGGAAATGGTGGTATATACCACCGGCTCATTGCCTCCACTGGCTTCCGAATCCAGTAAATCAACCCTTATGGCCACTTTCTGCTTACCCTGGTAAAGGGTAAAGCAATCTGCATTCTTGATATTTTCACCTATATCTTTGAGATCACCAGCATTCTTGTTATTAAAGTAATTAACGTTCTTACTAAAGACAATTCCCAATTCAGTAGTGTCAGCGGATATTCTGCGCACCGTCTCCCCTTTCAAATAACCGGGGGTGGTAAAACCCAATAATTCAAAGGGTTCGTTGGAAGCTGAATTATTGATGGTTTCCTGGCTCTTCAAGGTATACTGCAATACCTTGGAATTATTAACCGTTATGCTCAAACTGTCACCGGCATTAGCGCTGATCGGTACATTGAACCCAGCCCGAAAGTAGCCATTCTTATTGGTTACTGACTGACTGAAATAGAATTTATTTCCGTTAACAGCCGCTTCCACCAAGGTACTGGCATGGGGTACTCCAATGCCGTTATTCTCCACTCGGCCATATACTATCATTACCGAACCTGGAGCATAATTGGCAGCCGCTCCATTAGTAGTAAAGCGAACCTCGGTTTCGGCCCCCGCTATCATCGGCAAGGAGAAACACATAATGGCACTTATAACAATGGCCATTAAAATGGTTTTTCTAGTAAATAGACTTTTATATCTCATTTTTCCCTCCATTTATTCTACTTCCTATTAGATAGGTTAAGCGTTAGCAAATTCTATCAGTTACCTTATTCAATCGTATATTTCATATGTACCGGATCGCTTTTAAAGTAAGTCCCGGCTTCATTCATAGTGTAAACATCCAAATAAGCCGCATTCTCCGCTCCATCGGGCAAAGTAAAACTATAGGTTAATTCATGGCTGCTTCCGGCTGCAATGCTGCAGCTCTGTTCACTACTTATAACATCACCGCCATATTCTTCACGAGCACCCTTGCCGGTTCTTAGAACTATCATCACTTTACTGGTATTGCCCCGATCCAGGGGATTCCTTAGTTCAACCTTTACGGTATAGGCTTGGCCAGCTTTTAAGCTGGATACCGGCAAGTCACCCTGACAAACTGTGACTACAGGAGGTTCTATATCAACGGTGGAGAACTCCAAATCAGTCTTGCCGGCAATATGGCAACCTTCGGCACTTTCGATAGCAGGATTAAGCCTCAGTATATATGCGCTGTCATATTGCAAAGCCTCCTCGGGCACTATATTTATTACCGTATTGTTTTCTTCCAAGCTAGCGGTAACACTGACCAAGGAAGAATCTGATAGTCTTTCCAATACAACTGCATCAGTTAATCCGCTAAACCTTTCTGCATTTAATGGAGCTAGAAAAGCTGCTCTGAAACTGGGCTGAATATCTATGCCATAAGCCTTGCCATCATCGGCAACGCCGGTTAAGAATACAGGCGAGAAATCTATACCGCTAGTCAAGGATAAGCCAGTAATACTGGCATTACCACTAAGATCAACTGCTACCACCTGGAAATCATAGCTTTTGCCAGCTATTAAATCATTAAGCTGATAGTATAGCTTGTCGGTAGAACCCAGCAAATTATGGTTTTGATATACCAGGTAGCTTTTTACTCCAACATTATCTGTAGCTGCCGGCCAATTTAATTGCAATTTGTTGCCAACTTTATTAGTAACGCTTAAGTCAGCACCCGAATTCCAATAGGGGGCTGTTTCGTCAGCCTCAGTCAAGGCATCGTCAGCAGTTTTCAGATAATAATAAACATTTTTGCCGATAATCTTGGCCTCATTATTGCCTTGAATATTGTTGTCTAATGCCTCATCATACCTGAGCTGCAACACATATTCGGTATCATATTCCAAGGAATCCCCGGCTATGCCAACGTCTACTTGATAGCCGCTGCTTCTGGTCAAAGTGCCGCTGGGAGATAAGGTGATGGGAATAGGATTTGCGGGAGTATCCTTTTTATAAAAAATAATGTTGTCAGTATTAATATTCTTGATAGTACCGGGACCGGAAAATTCTAAACTCAAAGTCAGATCATCACCAAAAACAACTGGGTTA
>CAZPSR010000201.1:0-4037 GCA_964589135.1 uncultured Syntrophomonas sp. | reverse complement strand
CCAGGCAAGCCCAAACTGCTTCCCACCACCCGGGGATATATGATATTTCCTTCGATCTGCTGCAAGATGACCAGGAAAACCATGAACCATAAGGCCTGCCAGGGTGACACCATAAGCAATACCAAAAAAGCGATGGAGCCGCCTATATAGGCACCTACCAGAGGCAGCAAGGCAGTAACCCCGATTAGGGTGCTGATCATCAAAGGGTATTCAAACTTAAATATAAGCATACCGATAAAGCACAAGCTGCCCAGGATAACTGCCTCCAAGAGTTGACCATACACATATTTATCAAAGGTATTAGCGCTTACTCGAAAAACGTAGACAATGCTTTCACAGGTCCTGCCAGGCAGATAGGCCTGGCACACCCTTTCACCGCTGCCAAGAATTCTTTCGTGGCTGGCCAAGAGATAGGCCGAAAAAATAAGGGCAATTAGGAAGTTGGCTAAAAGGCCGAACACTCCAGCGGTAATACCTATAATCCCGGATAAAAGACCTCCCCAATTATTAGTCAATTTACTCATTGATTCGAAAACCTTAGTCATCATGGCTGATAGGTCCACATTATTCACTGCTTTCAATGCTGCTGCCTTATTTATCAAGGCCTGTATATTATCCAGGTAGGTGCCCAAGTTGGCGGTGAATAAGCGAATGCTATCAATTAACTGAGGTACAATAAAGAGAATTATGATCATCAAAAGTAAGAGGGCTAAAACATAGGTGTTAAATATAGCCAGACCCCGGAGCAAACCCGGACTGCTCTTGCTTAACCAGGTTCTGCGGAAATATCCTTCTAATGAGAGGCATGGTTTATGTAAAATAAAGGCAATTGCTATGCCGATCCAAAATGCTTTGAGCAAGGAAAAAAACCAGGCTAAACCTTGTACCAGGAAGCTGAAATTAAGGACTACAAGAATTAGGACTGCGGCATAGCTTATTAGTAAAAATATGTCCCGGTTAGATTTGATAGTAATCATCTCCTGCTAAAAATAGTAGTAGTAAGTAGGGGAGGTCCATTTTGTTACCAGTAACTGCCCAAGAAGATGCAGGCGATTAAAGCCCCTAAACTTAATATTAACATTACAAAGATGTTTTTTTGCATGCCAATCCAGGAAATGCTTGTCCAGCCTCGGTGGGGGGGGGGCTTTAATCATACTGCTAAGAGGCTTTTCCTTGGATAGGGGTTGCTTTTCACACCCTAAGATAATACTAAGATTCAAGCTGCTTTCATTGCCCTGGTTGTATTTCAATATCTGGCTGCCATCTATCCATATACCACCAGAGTCGCAGACATGTATCACACTCCCTTCTGGATAATTAAGCAGACTCATGGGCTGATTGGTTTTGGGAGATAATTTTTGTTCCCTATTCTTCTTGTCTGCTTCTTTCAACCGTCTGGAAAAGTTTTGGGGGCGCCGGGCCAGCAAATATATTCCCCCCCGATCCAGCCAAACACCATGACATTGTCGGCAATAGTCTACTTCCACCCCTTGCTGGCTTAAAACCTTTTCTAATGGGGAATCTTTGCAATCAGAACAGTTCAAAATACCTCGCTCCTAATGACGTTATAACCAAGTGATACAATATTAATTCCCTATCGAACTGTAATTTCCTGTATTTATGTGTATGTTTTTACATAAACTTCCCGCTCCATAGCTCAACCTCTTCTTGATGCCTAATTCTGGCCCTTTTTCAGAATCAACCGTTATGGTAACTGTCCGACTCTTCTGCCAAAAAACTAAGGCTATAATACCGCCTGAGCCCCAAGCAAAAGATAATAACGCTTAAGAAGCCCTGATCACCTGCTGCGATCTCCAAAAAGGCCCACTATAATTTATTATTTAAAGGTTTGGGCATAAGCTTTCTGCAAAGCACTCAAGGTGGCTGAACCAAACCTGCCATCCACCGTGAGCCCTTGCTGCTTTTGAAATTCTTTAATCGCCTTTTCGGTATATGGTCCATATTCACCATCCAGCTTGGCTCGATAAATTTTCAGTTTTCTTAGCATTTTCTGAATCTCCAGTACATCACTGCCCACATCACCAATTTGCAAGCCACGATTATTATAAGCTTTGCCTATAATGATCACCCGGGTTCCCACCGGGGTCCGTTCATATATTTCAATAACATCCGAGTTATACATACGTACACAGCCATGACTCACTGATTTGCCAATTGATTTAGGATTGTTGGTGCCATGAATGCCATAACCACCCCAGGGAACACTCAATCGCATCCATCTGACCCCAAAAGCCCCTCCTGGATTTAGGGCTTTATTCACGATGCTCCAATTTCCCAGTGGGGTAGGTAAACTGGGCCGTCCCACCGCCACTGGATAAGTTTTCGTGAAGTTCTGAGCCCCATAAATCAGGACTCTCCGGTCAATATCAATAATAATCTCAGGATAACTGGCTGCTGGCTCGGCCTGGAAATGCCGGGAAGAATTAATATCTAAAGCTATCCAGGTAATTGGCCCCACTACCCCATCAACCGTTAACCCACTGGCTTGCTGAAAACTCTTGACCGCCCGTACCGTAGCTGCAGTATAGAATCCATGCAATCTTTCCTCATAGTATCCCAGCTCTTGCAACCTGAGCTGAAGCTCCAAAACATCGGGTCCCTCTAGCATCTTTTTTCCGGCTTTTATTAATCTACTGGACCAGGTCATTTTAGCTCTCCTCTTTTTTATTTACCCCCATGGCTGAAAGGCCAAGACCAGAACTGGCCAAAGGATGAAGCAAAAAGGCTTGGGCCGGCTTGGCTCTTAAGTATAAGTTGACTGGGGACCGCCAATGGTTTTTGGGAACAATATGTTTTTTGGCCTAGCCCCTGGCCCGGTTGCTTAGATAGCTGCCCCATGAAGATATTTCTAATTAATTCATATTGGTAATCACTTTAGAAAATGATTGAATTCTAAATTATTCTGGTCTTTAGCCTATGGTGACTCTGGCCTCTAGGCCAGTGATACCCACTCCCTCAAGCTTTAGTTCGGACCTGATATTTGGGGTTAGCTTGAGGCCGGATTAAGCCAGTTATTTGCTAATCTGGCTTTTCCCCAGCAGGATTACCGCCCCGGTTTAACGAATATCATAAAGGGGAATTGATCAAGGGGGAGAATTAGGATGAAAGCTACTCAGCTTTATAGTCCGGTCCCAATACATACATATGATGGCAGAATAATAGCTGCTGAAGTCCACATGGTTAATGAAACAGAATTAGCCCTTTATATAAACCAAAAATACATCACAACTCTATTAGCCTCTCCGGGAGCTGAGCAGGAACTGGCGGTAGGTTATCTTCTTAATGAAGGAATTATTGGCGCAAATAGTAGACTGGTATCACTAAATTACCTGTCAGAACGGGTTGATTTGAATGTCTTAGAGCCGGTGTTTGAGGCTGGATGGGTTGAAAAAGAAACAATAGGGCAAGAGCTCATCAAGCCTTTTTTAGATTCTGCTTCAGAACTACGTTTTCCAGCTTCCCATCTTATAGCCCTGGCCCAGGAATTAGAACAAGAGTCCCATACTTTTAAGCTGACCGGTGGGGTTCACAGTGCTGCTCTGGCCGATAATAGATCTATGTTGCTGCGCTATGAGGACATTGGCCGACATAATGCAGTAGACAAGGTAGTGGGTCATGCTTACCTGCAGAAAATACCTTTAGAGGATAAATGCCTGGTTTTAAGCGGAAGAATAACCCGGGAAATTATGAGGAAAATTGTATCGAACAAGATCCCTTTGCTACTTTCCCGCTCCGCTCCCACCCTAGAGTCAGTTCATTGGGCCGAGCAAGCGGAAATAACTCTGGTGGGCTTTGCCAGGGGCCAGCGCTTCAATATTTACTCCCACCCTCAGCGGATTATAGTATAAGGAAGATTCAAGGACGAAGCATCTTACAGGTTTAAATGCATAAAGGCACTACACTTCTCAGGGCAATCAAAGGATAATTTGGCATAACAGGATTCATATATAACGCAATTCAGGCTTCGGTTTTTAGCATTAAAGTAGGTTATAGTTAAAGAAATATTTCCACGATCA
>CAZPSR010000200.1:0-4050 GCA_964589135.1 uncultured Syntrophomonas sp. | reverse complement strand
TTCGAAGGAGGAAAAGAATTGAGTTCGGTGCTTTCTGGGATAAAAATCGCCGTTATCGGTGGGGACGATAGAGAGTTAATCTTAGTTGCCGAGCTAGTGAAAATGGGTGCAACCGTAGCAGTGGCGGGATTTCCCAGAGAAATGGTTGGTCATGGGGCCTTTGTGGTTAATTCACTTATGGAAGCATGCAAAGATGCTGAAGTAGTTATTTTGCCTTTACCCGGAACCAGTCCCCAGGGAATGGTGCGGGCAATATATGCAGAAAACCCTTTGGTATTGACGGAAGAAGTAATGGCCGCTATGGCTGAAAAAGCCCTTATTATTATCGGCTCGGCCCGTTCATTTCTCAAGGAGTGGGCCTTTAGGCGCAATTATAGTCTAATTGAGGTGGCGGAAATGGATGAACTGGCTATATTGAATTCCATACCGTCTGCCGAAGGGGCTTTGCAGATTGCCATGGAAGAGACCCAAATCACCATTCATGGCAGTCAGTCTTGCATTATTGGATTTGGTCGAGTGGCAGTTACTCTGGCTCGCATGTTGAAGGCCCTGGGGGCAGAGGTAACGGTAGTAGCCCGTAATCGGGGCCAGTTGGCCCGGGCTTATGAAATGGGTTGCACCAGAGCCGAATATGCTGATCTCAAGCAGATCATGAACTACGCTGATATTGTGTTTAATACCGTCCCCAGCCTGGTGCTGACCCGAGATATACTTAAACATGCCCGGCAGGAAACGGTAGTTATAGATTTGGCCAGCCAACCCGGTGGCACCGACTTTGAAGCAGCCAATACATTTGGCCTTAAGGCCATATTGGCTCCGGGCTTGCCCGGAAAAGTAGCACCGGTATCGGCTGGCAAAATATTGGCAGATGTTATTCCAACCCTAATCATCAATGAACTGAGTAGAACCCATCAGTATCTATTTTCACGTTGAGAGGGAGGTGCAAAAAAGTGCTGGAAAAGGAACCAAACTGCTTGGCCGGCCTTAGGATAGGAGTAGTCCTGACCGGTTCACACTGTACAATCCCCGATGTAATACCCCAAATAAGAAAAATGAAAAAGCTGGGAGCCGATATATATCCAGTATTCTCCTATACTGTCGATCAGACGGATAATCGCTTTTATAATGTAGAGGATTTAAAAGAAATGATTCGAGATATCGTTGATAAACCCATAATTAATACTATCGTCGGAGCAGAGCCTATAGGTCCTCAAGAATTGCTGGATATTGTAGTGGTAATTCCGGCTACTGGGAATACCATAGCCAAACTGGCTAATGGTATAGTTGATACGCCAGCCTTAATGGCGGTCAAAGCTCATTTAAGAAATCAACGGCCAGTAGTAATCGGGATTTCTACTAATGATGCTTTAAGCCTAAATGCCAGAAATATTGGCCTGTTGCTTAATATGAAAAATATCTTTTTCGTTCCTTTCCGTCAAGATAGTCCTCTAAGCAAGGCTAATTCGGTTGTGGCAGCTATGGATTATGTATGCGAAACTGTGCTTTGGGCCTTAAAAGGCAAACAAATTCAACCCTTGCTCTTAGGTCCCGCCTAGTTTCTTGAGAGGGTATAAAATATTATGTTACAATAATCCATAGAGTTTTTGCAGGAGGTAATGGATGTGGCAGCAGAAGTACGTTTAGCTCTAGTAGGTTCCACTGGTGCAGTAGGCCAGGAAATGCTAAAGATACTGGAAGAGAGAAATTTTCCGGTTAAAGAATTAATATGTCTGGCTGATCCTCGGGAAGCGGGAAGCAAAGTTTGGTTTAAAGGTGAAGAGCATACGGTGGCCGGAGCTGGCCCTGATGCATTTAAAAAGGCTGATATAGCCATGTTTGCAGTTGGAACCGAGGTCAGCAAAATGCTGGCCCCTGAAGCAGTTAAAAATAACTGCCTGGTTATTGACAATAGTTATGCTTTTAGGCTGGATCAGGATGTGCCCTTGGTAGTACCGGAAGTCAATCAGGGGGATATCAAATTGCATCAGGGAATTATAGCCAATCCCAATTGTTCAACAATTATTTTGGCAGTGGCCATTAATCCCATTCATCAAGCGGCCCGGTTGAAAAGAGTGATAGTATCTACTTATCAGGCGGTATCCGGGGCTGGGAAAGCTGGTTTGGATGAACTTGATCAACATATAGTAGCGTCTATGCAGGGGCAAGAACCCAAGTTGGAAGTGTTTCAGCACCCTATTGCTTTTAACCTTATTCCTCATATAGATGATTTTGTAGAAGAAGCTTATACTCGGGAAGAAATGAAAATGGTCTGGGAAACCAGGAAAATTATGCATGAACCTGATTTGAAAATAGCTGCTACTGCAGTCAGGGTACCGGTTTATAGAAGTCACTCCGAGGCCATTAATCTGGAAACGGAAAAACCCCTGACTCCAGATGAAGTGAAGAATATATTGGCTAAGGCTCCCGGGATAGTAGTGCAGGATGATCCCGCCCTTCGGGTGTACCCCATGCCTCTGTATTCTTCCTACCAGGATCAGGTCTTTGTGGGCCGGATCCGCCAAGATATCTCATTGGGAGACCATGGCATAGTAATTTGGGTGGCTGCGGATCAGATCAGGAAGGGTGCAGCTACCAATTCTATCCAGATAGCCGAGGCGGTAGTTCAGGAGAATCTGTATTAAAAAATATTAAATAGGGGTTAGGTGGTAAAAAAGTGCGGATTGTGGTGCAAAAGTATGGGGGAACTTCCCTGGCCACCCCAGAGCTGCGGAAAAGGGTTGGTGATTTGGTGGCAGCTGCCATTGATGATGGCTCTCGAGTGGTGGTAGTAGTTTCAGCAATTGGAAGACGAAACGATCCGTATGCTACCGATACCTTTATCAACCTGGTTAAGCAAGTCAATCCGAGTCCTTCCCCGCGGGAGATGGATTTGATCATGTCCTGTGGGGAAATGATTTCCGGCATTATTCTTTCCAATCACTTAGCAGCCCGGGGCATCCCGGCTATCTTTTTAACCGGGGAACAGTCCGGGCTGGTCACTGATGACAACTATGGCCATGCCCATGTATTATATGTTAAACCTCAGAGAATCTTGCAGTGCCTGGAAGCGGGTCTGGTACCTGTTGTGGCAGGATTTCAGGGTCGGAGCGAGAATGGTGAGCTTACCACCCTGGGTCGGGGAGGAAGCGATACTACTGCCAGTGTCTTGGGAGTAGCTCTGCATGCTGAGTATATTGATATTTTTACTGATGTGGAGGGAATTATGACGGCTGATCCCAGAATTGTGGAAGATGCCAGGCTAATCAATGATATTACCTATAACGAGATATGCCAAATGGCCCGGGAAGGGGCGAAAGTAGTTCATCCTCGGGCTATTGAAATAGCTATGCAAAGGGGAATACCCTTGCGGGTCAGGTCTACTTTCTCGGACTCTCCCGGTACTCTGGTTAGAAATCAGATAGATAGTCAAAGTGACGTAGTGAGCATCATAAGGGATACTCTCATAACTGGCATAACCCACAGCTCCAATATAGCTCAGATAAAAATCGATTTAAGCCAAATAGCAGAGCAGAAAGGAATACAGCTAAAAGTATTCCAAACTATGGCTGGAGCTGGAATTAGCGTTGACTTTATCAATGTTCAGCCTGAATTGATCATGTTTACGGTGGCAGATGAAGATGCGCCAAGAGCTGAAGGATTATTAAAAGACATTGAAATTTACCCCTTTATTGAATTTAATTGTGCCAAGGTGGCTGTGGTAGGAGCAGCCATGACAGGAATTCCAGGAGTAATGGCCCGGGTGGTGGAAGCTTTGGAGCAACATGATATACCCATATTGCAATCGGGAGATTCATATACTAATATCTGGTGCTTGGTCAAAAAAGAAAACATGAAACTGGCAGTAAAAGCCTTGCATGATAAGTTTGAATTGGGGAAGAAATAAAGGTGGTGGAGAATTAATGTCAATACCGGGAGTGTTGACAGCTATGGTGACCCCCTACCGGGAGGACCTTAGCGTAGATTATCTTAGGGCCGCCCAATTGGCCGAGTATCTCTGTGACAATGGATCAGAAGCACTGGTAGTATGTG
>CAZPSR010000199.1:0-4072 GCA_964589135.1 uncultured Syntrophomonas sp. | reverse complement strand
GAGTGATGAAGTACGAATAGCTTTCAAGCGAATAAGGAGCCCTAAGAGCAGAGGTACCACCACAAAGAATAAAGAGTATATCAGGGGTACGACTACCCGATAGACCACTACCAGTTCCAGAATATTAGCGCTGATTACAATAGATGTTATGCCAACCACCAGAGAGCTGGCGGCAGCCAGAAATCTATAGTCATGAAGATTGAAGATAATCTGGGCTGTATAGCAAGCCATAAACCAGCTGATAACCGTAAGCCCATAAATCCCCATTATCCATACCCCTATAAATACAATATCAATATTCTGAATGAAATTGCCGATATTAACCAGGGTAACCATGCTAAAGGTGGGAAAGGTCAAAATCGAGGTTATGATACTTCCAAAGACCATCAGGCTGGCCAGAGCGGTAAGGCTGATAACCAACGCATAGGTGAGCATGGCTTTGATCATGATAGCTGGTATATCCTTCTTATTGTGGCACCAGAAACCAAAGCTAAGCACAATAAAGATCCGGCTAGCTATAAACAGGGTATTGCCGGTGCCCAGAGCCAGGCCTTTATAATTGAATTGTCCAATAGGCATCAGCCTTTCTATATCACCCTGTTGCATAATAATAATCACTAGCAGAAGCAGGACAAAGGATAAGCCAAATATGACTATAATCTCCATCAAGCGAGCCAGGTTGCCAATCCCCGCCCTAATCCCCAGGATCATAGCTATGATCAAAACCCCGATATGGATGCTGATGGGAGTTCCTGGCAAGACATTAGTTTCAATAAAATCAGTAAACACCCGCAGGCTAAAACTGCTTAAAAACAAAAACAGCAGAATATACAGAAAACCCAGTATTCGCCCCAAAGCCTGACCCAGGTGTTCTATTAACAAGTGAGGAAAAGGATCTTTACTTTGCTGGAGAATATAATTGAAAAGCAAGACCAGGCCATAACCCGGAATTAAAGCCAGTATAGCTGGTATCCAGGCATTTTGTTGGGTATAATCAGCTAATACATCTGGCAGGTCCAAAAAAGCCAGGGGAGTAATAAAGGTTACCAGTATACAATAAAGCTGAAAATTGCTGATCCTTATCATTCTAGCTGCTCCTTATCATGACAGCAGGGAAGCTTCCCACTGCCATTTTTCTTCCCCTCCTACCCCTTACCAATATTTAGTCTATCCACCTGTGCTAAATCTCATCCTTTTAGTCTAGTACAAATGTAATCAATTGGGAGGGCTTATCATAATATTTAGAAAAGCTAAGTAATGCCATCAGCTAGTACAGCTATTCTGTAATAAAACTGTAGCTTAAGGCTTTTTGTGCCGTAAAATAAGCTACTACTTCGACTGAATTTTATTTGTTATTTTTTACCATTGGTATATACTGTCTTCAGCATTGACTGGGAGGTAAAAGAATTGTATAGAAACTATTGGGTGATAGTTCTCCTCTTGCTTTTAATCTTTGGCTGCGGTTATTCCTACGTAAGCGGCCAGGAACCGCCAGAGTCAATAAAGGAAAAGTCCAAGCTGGATCAAGCCTGGACCGATATGTATAGTAGCTTTGAGCTTTATCTGGCCTTTTTTCACGACTCCTACCCAGCCGGTAATTTTTGCATTTCCCACCATGCTGATAGCTATGAGGAAGCCTTGGCTTATTTCATCCAAGGCTTTGATGACTCCTTGGCAGCAGATATTGTTAATACCTATACTTTCTATGATCCCAATAACCATAAACTGCAGATTTTGCCCACTGATGGTCTGCCGGTACTACAGCCGGAAGACCCCAACCCTATCCAGCTTCAATTGCTGGATGAAGAGCAGGTGGTATTTCAACGCTTTTTTGATAATTATTATGGAGAGAATACCAGGTATTTATACCGGGTTTTTTGCAGCTATGATCAAGATCGCTGGAAAATATACCGCTTAGACTGGGAACAAGTCTGGTAAGGTGAGCTATAAATTCAATATGCACTCGGGCGGCGATTTAGGCAGGCTGGGAATTACCTGCCTACTAATACCTTATTTTACTGCTCTAAGCCATAAATAATTTGGGCTTATCCAGTGGTGATGCTTCAGGATTGCTTTTTTAGCCAGCAACAAGGAAGTCTTCTAACGTTCATCCAAAGCCACGTAGTTGCGCCGTCTAGCTATGCTCTTGTACGCTGGGCGAATTATTTTACCCGCATTGACTATTTCTTCAATGCGATGGGCACTCCAGCCTGCTATCCGGCCTATGGCAAATAGGGGGGTAAACAATTCCGGAGGAATGTTCAGCATAGTGTAAACAAACCCCGAATAAAAATCAACATTAGCACTTACCCCTTTGTATATCTGCCGCATCTGCCCAATAACCTCTGGAGCTATTTTTTCTACCCTTTCATAGAGCCTAAACTCCCTTTCCAAACCCTTTTCCCGGGCCAATCTAGCTGCCTGGCACTTTAAAATAACCGCCCGGGGATCGGATATAGAGTAAACCGCATGACCTATGCCGTAAATTTTACCTGTTTTATCAAAAGCTTCTTTATTGAGTATTTTTCTCAGATAAGAGGCTATTTCTTCTTCATCATCCCAATCCCTAAGCTTCTGCTTCATATCGGCCATCATCTGTACTACTTTGTGATTAGCTCCTCCATGGCGAGGGCCTTTGAGGGACCCCAGAGCAGAGGCTATTACCGAATAGGTATCAGTGCCGGAAGAAGTGACTACATGGGTCACAAAGGAGGAATTATTGCCTCCCCCATGCTCGGCATGCAGTACTAACGCCAGATCCAACAAGCTGGCCTCCAGTTTGGTATATCTGCTGTTAGGCCGGAGCATATGCAGGATGTTCTCTGCCACACTCAGATCGCATCGGGGACTGTGAATAAACAGGCTGTTATTTCCATGGTAATGGGAATAGGCCTGGTATCCATATACCGCCAGTATAGGAAAACGGGCGATTAATTGCAGACACTGTCTGAGCACATTTTCAATTGAGGTATCATCTGCCCGGTCATCAAAGCTGTACAGAGCCAGCACACTGCGGGCCAATACTACCATCATATCTTTGCTGGGAGCTTTCAAAATCATATCCGTTACAAAATGATCCGGCAAAGTCTGATAACCGGCCAGCAGTTGTTTGAAACCCTCTAATTGATCCTGCCTGGGCAATTCCCCAAACAATAACAGATAACAGGTTTCTTCAAAGCCATAGCGGCCATCCTTTATAAATCCATTAACAATATCATTAATGTCTATCCCGCGATATATTAAACGCCCGGAAACCGGTACTATCTCATTCTCATCGGTAATATATGAATGGACTTCGCCGATCTCAGTCAGGCCTACTAGTACTCCCCAACCATCAATATCACGCAATCCCCGTTTAACCATAAACTTGGTATATAATTCGGGGTCAATTATACTGTTCTGCTCTGCCCTAGCCGTTAAAGCTGGCAGCATATCCTGATCCAAGTATTTCCCCTCAGTAGCTCCCATGATTTAGATCTCTCCTTTGTATCCAGTCTCTAGTATTATATAACTCATACCTATTATTTTTTATTATAGCAGAAATTATCTGGCTTTATTTTACAGTTGACCTCTGACTGTTCATAAATTAAAAAGGGTTCCGGAGCTATGCAGGCACTCTAGAACCCTCAAACTTTCTATGGTGGGCGATACAGGACTTGAACCTGTGACATCCTGCTTGTAAGGCAGGCGCTCTCCCAGCTGAGCTAATCGCCCTAATGGTGACCCCTAGGGGACTCGAACCCCTGTTACCGGCGTGAAAGGCCGGTGTCTTAACCGCTTGACCAAGGGGCCTTGACGGATGACATATCTGATGTCGGATGTCAGACTCCATAGTTACTCTAAATTATTCTGACCTCCGAAGACTGAAGTCCGATGTCAAAATACTACTGCGACCTTCATTACATTGACTAAGCTTTGAAAAACCTCTTTCAGCGTTTCTGACCTCTGACCTACCCCAACACCGAAGGTGTTTTCGCATCCCAAGCTCATGGCCCCTATCGGCTAGTAACTCCCAGGTCAGATCCACTAATTGCTTTTTGCGTTTCCGACCTCCGACCTCTGACCTCTGAAA
>CAZPSR010000198.1:0-4075 GCA_964589135.1 uncultured Syntrophomonas sp. | reverse complement strand
ACTAACCAATATTACCAGGGCTTAGCCTTCACCAGAGAATTGCTTTACTCGTGGGGTAACCATAAAAACTGCAATAAATATGCCAATACCAAAAAAAGTAAAGATTAATGGGCCAATCCACTTATAATGGCAATGAAAACTATAGCATTGGAAGAACTAAGGCCAAAGCGGAGATATTAGGTGTATTAAAATTAAACAAGAGTGTGGAAAACTGGGACATTGGGAGAGGTGGGACACGGGGACAGGTTCTTTGTCCCCGTGTCCCACCTGTGTCCTGGCTTATAATTAAGGGTGAAGCTCAAAAAGCATTTGCTTAAGCAATTTTACTTGTTCTTCATTGAAGTTTTGCAGGGCTTTTTGGTTGGCATTGATGATGGCTTGGGTAACCGGTTCCTCTAGATCCTGGCCGGTTTTGGTGATCATAACGCAGAGGGCGCGGCGATCTCTGACATCATGATAACGGTTAATCAGCCCCTTGTTTTCCATCCGATCCAGTATTCCGGTAATAGTTGAGCTGTCCAGGCTCAATCTTTCGGCAAGTTGTTTGGCGGTTAGGCCATTCTGGTCCCAAAGACATTTTAGAACTCCATATTGGCCAGGAGTAACCCCAAAGGGAGCTAGCTCCGCTTTAAACAGCTGTTGTACGGAATTTTGAGCTTTAGTTAACACGAAATTTACACATTGTTCCAGTTCCATAGTATTCTCCCTTTTCTATCATTCCTCCAATTATAACTCAATTTGCTCCAACAGGCATATATAACTTGAGATTCTAAGGACAGCTTGGGATGCGGGGGGAGGTGTGTCCCCGCATCCCCCTCCCCCATTTCAGCTAAATTGCTAAAATAATTGGCATACAAATTAATAGTTGACAAAATAAATCCCTATCCTTAGAATCAAGTTAAGTGTTCAACTTTTAACTTGGTTTACCTTCAGGTATTATGCCTGGTCCAAACCCAGGAAGGGAAGGCTTTTTAGCAGGACCCAAAATTTCCCCATTATTAACAACAGCCAGCAAACATTGATTTCCAGATCAAGCAGGGGAGCAGGTTTAATGCTGATAAGGCCCCTGGGTTTGGTGTGAGAGCTGAGCAAAGTATTTTAATCCTGGCAGGGGTATGTTGCGCCCAATATTTCACCTGCTGGTACAGAAAAGGAGAGGTTAATATGTATTTTAAACTGACTGAAGAGCAGGAATTAATCCGGGATAATATGCGCGAATTTGCCCGGACCTATGTAGACCCGGTAGCAGTAGAAATAGACGAAAACAGCCGTTATCCAGAAGAAGTGATCAAAAAACTGGCCGAAGGCGGCTGGCTGGGAATGCCCTTCGCAAGTGAGTACGGCGGAGCCGGAGTCGACTATCTTACCTATGCTATTGCAGTTGAAGAACTTTCCCGCTCCTGTGCCGCTACCGGTTTCACCATGTCAGTACATACCGGACTGGCCTGCGGACCTATAGCTCTTTTTGGCAATGAAGAGCAAAAGAAAAAATACCTGACCCCCCTGGCCAAAGGCGAACACCTGGGGGCCTTCGCTTTGACTGAACCCGGGGCCGGAACCGATGTGGGAGCAGCCACCAGCACTGCGGTCCTGGATGGGGATGAATATGTACTGAATGGGGTTAAGACCTTTACCTCCAATGGTCCTGTGGCCAATACCTATGTAACCTTTGCCTGGACCGATAAAAACGACAAGAGAAACGGAATGACCGCCTTTATCGTACCCCGGGAAACCCCAGGCTTGAGCGTTGGGGAACATTTTATGAAAATGGGGATCAGAGCCTCCCAGACTTCAGAGATCATCTTCAAAGACTGCCGGGTGCCCCAGGCCAATGTACTGGGCAAAGTTGGGGATGGTATGAAAATAGCCATGAACTCCTTTGACCATGGCCGGATTGGCATTGCTGCCCAGGCGGTAGGTATTGCCCAGGCTGCCTTGGATGAATCCATCAGCTACTCCAAGCAGAGAATTCAATTTGGCAAACCCATTTCCCGCAACCAGGCCATCCAATGGATGATAGCCGATATGTACACCGATATTACCGCCGGACGTTTCCTCTATTATTATGCCGCCTATTTGAAAGATCAGGGATTGCCCTTCAGCAAGGAAGCCGCCATGGCCAAAGTATTCTGTGCTGAAATGTGTTCCAAACATGCCTCAAAGGCAGTGCAGATCCACGGCGGTTACGGCTATTGCAAAGGCCAGAAAGTCGAAAGATTGATGCGGGATGCCAAAATAACTGAGATTTATGAAGGCACCTCCGAAGCTCAGAGAATGGTAATAGCCGGCAACATATTGAGATAAACTTAAGGCAGGGGAAGAGCTTTCTTTTCCTGCCCTTATTATTAGTAAAGAGAGGTGGGACCCATGCCCAATATTGTATGTTGTTTCAAATGGGTGGTGGATGAAGCCTACATTAAGCCATCCAGCTCGGGAAAGATTGATTTGGAATGGGCTGAACACAAACTAAGCGATTATGACCGCAATGGCATTGAAGAAGCGGTACGACTGCAGGAAGCCTACGGGGGCAGTGTCACCGCAGTCACCGTGGCTCCCAGTGATGCCACCAAAGGTATCAAAGACGCCCTTTCCCGAGGACCGGGAAAAGCCTATTTTATAAATGATGACGAATTCGAAAACCTGGAACCATCCCAAACCTCCGCTATTTTGGCCCAGGTAATAGCCGGTCAGATTGACTATGATCTGATTATCTGCGGTGAGGGCTCCAGTGACCTGTATGCCCAACAGGTAGGACCCCGTTTGGCGGAAAAACTGGGTATTCCCTGTATTGCTTTGGTAAAAAAGCTGAGTATTGAAGGCCAGCAGCTAATCGCCGAACGCAAAACTGACGAGGGGATAGAGCTGGTTTCAGCTCCCCTGCCGGCTCTGGTTACCGTGTTGCCAGACATAAACAATCCTCGGGTGCCAGGACTCAAAGACAC
Source organism: uncultured Syntrophomonas sp. (assembly GCA_964589135.1). Taxonomy (GTDB): domain Bacteria; phylum Bacillota; class Syntrophomonadia; order Syntrophomonadales; family Syntrophomonadaceae; genus JAAYJK01. The sequence continues at coordinate 1,133 of CAZPSR010000198.1, read as the reverse complement.
CCTGGCCGCCTCCAAAAAGCCGGTAGTGGAAATTGAGCTGGATGACCTGCCCGCTAAGTATCCAGCCCTGATTAGCGATAAAGGCTTGCGGGCCGCCAGCCTGGTCAGAAACTGCACCCGTTTTGGTTCGGGTCCCGAGGACCTCCAAGCCTTTGTAGAAGCCATTAAAAAAACCGGCCTAATTGATAGGGGGTGAAGATATGGCTGGAATATGGATTTATGCAGATAGAATTGAAGCCAGCTGGGAGTTGTTAACACTTGGCCGGGAACTGGCCGATAGCCTGGGCCAACCCCTTACCGCCCTGGTCTCGGGGGGGCAGGATATGGCTCAGGATTTAATAGCCCGGGGAGCGGATCAGGTCTTATTCTTGCCACCCCTGGCCGAAGGGCAGCCAGTGCAGGATTATGTACCCCTTATAGCCCAGGAGGCCCAAGGAGCTGATCCCGATATATTCCTGATCGGCGCCAGCCTCAGGGGGAAAGAGATGGCAGCTCGGATAGCAGCCCGGTTGGATACCGCCCTTTGCAGTGAATGTACCCTGCTGAAATTGGACCAGGAGGGTAAACTGCAGATGGAACGGCTGATGTACGGCGGAGCCGCAGTCCAGACCCTCAGTATCACCAGTCGGCCCCAGATGGCCACCATTCCTCCCGGATCATATGAGGCTGCCCAGCCCCAAAATGGACGTGAAGGCCAAATGCGGGTCCTGGAGGCTCCAAGCCCTTCCGGGATAAAAGTCTTGGAAAGGAAAGGCAAAGCAGCCGGCTCCGGGGATATTACCGCTGCCAAGATCATCGTCTGTGCCGGTCGGGGCATCGAAAACCAGGAAGATATGGCCCTCTTACAGGAATTGGCCGATCTTTTAGGGGCTGAAATAGCCTGCACCCGCCCCATCTCCGAAGAAAAGCACTGGATGACGGAAGAATCCTGTATCGGCCTATCCGCCAAAGAGGTGAAACCAGCCCTTTATATAGGCGTAGGAGTATCCGGCCAGATCCAGCACGTAGTGGGGATCAGAGATGCCGGGATCATCTGCGCCATTAACTCAGATGAAAACGCACCCATCTTTGAATCTGCCGATTACGGCATAGTAGGCGACCTCTATCAGGTACTCCCGGCCCTAATCCAGGCC
>CAZPSR010000197.1:0-4102 GCA_964589135.1 uncultured Syntrophomonas sp. | reverse complement strand
TAAGCATTTCCCGATAGTATTCCAATTTATCGGCTTGGGCCCTTAGAGCCTGAACCGCAGGACCCTTGCCGGTGTTGATTATCCGCATTTGTATTTGGGCTTTGTCAATATTTATGGCCATTTCACCACCCAGGGCGTCGATCTCCCTGATCACCTGGGCTTTGGCCGGGCCCCCCACAGATGGATTACATGGCATTAAGGCGATATGTTCCATACTCAGGGTGCATAATAAGGTTTTACATCCCATTCGAGCAGAAGCCAGGGCTGCCTCACAGCCAGCGTGACCGGCACCTATTACCACTACTTCATAATTACCTGCCTGGTAAATCATTTTGGTCCTCCACTCCTCTTTAATTACCGGCTCTCATCTATTTACCGATACAAAATTCCCTAAATATTCTATCAATACTCTCTTCCTTCAAATCCCTTCCGGTAAGCTGGGCCAGGCTACCCAAAGCATTCTGCAGATCTACCCCCAGGCAATCAAGGGTCACCAATTCCAAGCCTGCCAAGGCTTCCTGTATATACTGCCAGGCTTCCTTTAACAATTCCTTTTGTCTTAAGCTAACAGTAAATTCCAGCTGATCACTATCTGCTATTCCAGCTTTGACCTTATTTTCAATGGTTTCGGCCAGGGATTGAATCCCTATATCCTCTTTTACGGAAGCCCATATTACCTCGGTACCGAAAAAGTGGTCTTCAATGTCTTCCTGCTTAAGGTTCTTTTCCAACAGATCATCTTTATTAACCAGCAGAATTACTCGCTCTGGCTTATCTAAACTGCGATAAATCTTTATATCTTCCTCTGTCATACCCGTTTCCACGTCCAGCATCAATATCACCAGATCAGCATCTTGAATGGCCTGTTTAGCTTTATTAATCCCAATGTTTTCCACCATATCGCTGCTGTCTCGTATCCCAGCGGTATCAATAATTTTAACCGGAATACCTTGAATATTGACATACTCGGCTATCAAATCCCTGGTTGTACCAGGGATCTCAGTGACTATAGCCCTTTCCTCCCCCAATAGGGCATTAAGCAGGCTGGATTTTCCTACATTGGGCTTTCCGCATATAGCCACACTAATACCTTCTTTGTAAATATCGCCCAATTCCCCAGCTTTTAACATCTTGTCAATTCCATCCTGGCTACCCTGCAGTAACTCTCTTACCTGGGGATAATCTAAATCACCTACATCTTCAGAAAAATCCAGGCTGGCCTCCAGCAGCATGTTAGCCTGTAGGAGCAATTCCTCCAACTCTTTAATATATTGGCTGTTTCTTCCTTCCAATTGTCTCAGAGCCAACCTAAGCCCCTCTTCGGTTTTAGCTCTGATAATATCTATAACCGCCTCGGCCTGCAGGGCATCAATTTTGCCATTTAGAAAAGCTCTCTTGGTAAATTCCCCCGGCTCGGCCAGTCTAATTCCCAAACTCAATACCCGCTGTAAACACCTTTTTGCGGCCAAAGCCCCTCCATGGCAGTTGATTTCCACCATTTCTTCACCAGTATAACTACGGGGAGACCTCATAATAGATACCAAAACTTCATCTAAAAAACCCTGGCCTTCATCCTTAATGTAACCCAAGGTCAATGTAAACGGTTTTTGGTCCTGCAATGTCCTTCCCCTGGTTCGAGGCTGAAATACTTTATTGATTTTTTCTATCGCCCCTTCTCCACTAACCCTGACTATGGCTATTCCGCCCTCCCCTGGCGGAGTGGAGATGGCCCCTATAATATCATGGTTCACGCTGTTTCTCCGTTTCTTTTTACTTGAGTCTACTGCACAGCAATACTGCTTGGGATGCATAAATATATAGGAGTCTCTTGGTGCAGCATGCTTGCACCTTTTCGAGCACTTCTGATATTTCGCTTCGGGTCACATTTAGGCTTACATCCTGCGTTGCTGCTGAGGGACGAATATTTATTCATCCAAACCGCCCAAACCGCGAAATGTACTTTTCGCAGGGGAATCCACTTGGACTTATATTTGCTTCATTAGATACTTTATATCATTAAAAAAGACCCTCGCAAGGGCCTTTTTCTTTCTCTGTTACTTTTTCATGGTAATGACTACCTTGCGATTCGGCTCGTCCCCGGTAGAATAGGTGGTTATTTGAGGGTCTCCCTGCAGTACGGTATGGATAATCCTTCGCTCCTGGGGGCTCATAGGCCTCATTACCACATTCCTCTGAGTAGTCTTTACTTTGTCAGATAGCTTAATAGCCAGTTTTTCCAGGGATTTCTCCTTTTTCTTCCTATAATCTTCTACATCCAGCACAACCCGGACTTTTTCTTCCCTATTTTTATTAACGATCAAACTGGTCATATACTGCAAGGCATTGAGAGTTTCCCCTTTTCTACCTATTACTAATCCCATATCTTTGCCGACAATATTAATTCTTACTTTTTCTCGGTCCATTTCTACTCTTTCTATTTTGTAGTCGATCTTCATCTTGTCAAGCAAATCCACCAGAGTTTTTCTTACTTCTTCTTCTGGCTTGTCCCTTAAGGTTACCTTCACTATTGCCGGCTTTTTACCTACTATCCCTAATATGCCTTTATTAGCTTCTTCTATCACTTCTATTATCACATCATCAATTTCGCAACCCAATTCATCTAAAGCTGCTTTAATAGCTTCATCAACGCTTTTTCCTCTTTTTTCTATCGCGCGATCTTCCATTACTATTCTTTCCTCCTTTTTCCCTCCCTGCTTGGTCCGCATTTTCCGAGACTTTCGGTTTTTCAGAACTAACAGCTTGGTCTTTTGCAGAAACAATCCCTTCGATAGCTGAACTCGGATTATTTTCCACTTTATTTTGCTTGCTGTGCCAATTAACATACAATTGCTGCAATATACCCAAAATATTAAACATTACCCAGTAAATAGGAAGTCCGGCAGGCATTTTCAAAACAATCCAGGCCATAAAAAGCGGCATTATATATAACATTGACTTCTGGGTCGGATCATTGGTATCCACCATAGCAATCCTTTGCTGCAGATAGGTAGTAACTGCGGCTAGAATAGGGAGATAAAACGGAATAATATTTCCTTGCTCAATATAATAAGATACTGATTGCCCAATGTTTTCGATTCCTAAAAAGGAAGCATGTTCCACTACTGCAAACTCAAACTTAATCAAGGATTGATAAAATGCTATAAAAATAGGCATTTGTATTAAGAGAGGAAGACATCCGCCAAAAGGACTAACCCCTTTCTCCTTATACAATTCCATGGTTTTTTTCTGCAATATTTCAGGTTCATCTTTGAATTTCTCTTGAATATATTTTACTTCTGGCTGTATTTCCTGCATACCCCGCATGGATTTCATCTGTTTCTGAGTAAGCGGGAACAATGCTATTTTGATTAATATGGTAATCAGTATTATTGCTAACCCGTAATTTGGTAAACCTAAGAATACGGTGATCTGATACATGAACTCAATTAGTTCAGAAAACCAGTGTACAATAGCCTGCCACAAATTAGTCCCTGCTATTTACCTATAAATAGCAGGCTTCACCTCCTTACAAACTGGAGAAGCTCAAGCTTCTTATATAGATGTCATGGAGAATTCCAGCGCACTAGGGAACAGGATCATATCCTCCTTGATGATATGGATGACATCTTAAAATTCTCCTGATTGATAACCATCCCCCTTTAAAAATGCCATATTTCTCAATCGCCTCAATAGAATACATGGAACAGGAAGGATAATATATACATGTAGGTGATCTCTTAAGGAATCTAAATTGTTGATATATTTTGATTAATGCAATCAAGATTGTCTTCAGCACAACCCTGCTCTCCTCATGACTCTTCGATAGTCATTTTGCACATCTTCCCAGCTTGCTTCTTTAATAGCTGGCCTGGCAACTACTACCACATCTACCTTATCCTTAATTTCACCTATATTACGATGTATAACATTTCTAAGTCTGCGTTTAGCTAGGTTCCTCTGCACCGCATTGCCCACTTTTTTACTGGTCACAACCCCATAGCGGCTGTTTTCTCCCTCAGAGCCCACAATAAAAACTACCATGTATTTACCTGGTATTTTTTTCCCTTTTTTATATATATTATTATATTCTTTTTTCCGATTT
>CAZPSR010000196.1:0-4154 GCA_964589135.1 uncultured Syntrophomonas sp. | reverse complement strand
AGCATATAGTAATACTTGCTCCGGGAGAGGTTCCAGTGTTTTAATATGCCATCTACCCCCATATTTTTTTTCATTTCCTCATGAATAGTTATCTGTTCTTCTCTGGATAGATCTTTGAACTGTTCCAATGATACAGTAGTCATTTGGTATACCTCCTGTTTATTGTTAAATCCATTATTTCCTAATCTATTGTATTCTATAACATCAGCAAAAAATTCCCTCCTGGCTAGTTGTCGCTGGCGGTAGAAAATACCCATGTTTAATTTTTTGGCCTCTTTAAGTCCATTAATGTTAAGATATAAGAGAGCCATCAAAAAAACACAAAGGAGGTCGTTTTAATGCGCAAATATTTAGTAGGGTTGCTTACCCTGCTGCTCCTGCTAATTTTTAGTGTTCCAGCAGTTGCAATGGATGTTAATCTTAATGTTAATGGCAATGCATACCAACCATTAAATGTGCCCCAGCTGCAGGAAGGAACCACTATGGTGCCACTCTATACCATTGAACGCATTGCCGGGGCAGATGTAAGCCAGTCGGAGGAGAACATTACTATTCAGAAAGGCCTTACTACTATGCTGCTAACCTTGAACAGCACCCAGGCCAGTTTGAATGACGATTTACTTATTCTACCTCAGGCACCGGTACAGGTAAACGATGAAATAATGGTACCAATAAGGGCAGTTTTGGAAGGGCTTGGAGCAACTATTGATTGGGTTGGGGAAAGTCGTACCGTATTGGTATCCTTCCAGGAGCAACGTGGGGAAATGAGTCCTGAGGATTTGCTCCTCAAATCAACTGAAGCTATGGCAGAGTTTAATATCTACAAAGCCAAAGTAGATATGACCCAAAATATGGAGATGTTTAATCCCGATACAGGAACAACTGAACAGATCGAAATGCAAATGTTGATGGATATGGCTATACAAAATGACCCTGTTTTGCTTTATGCCAAGACAGAGGCAATCACTACCAGCGATGAGTTGATTCAGCCAGAGGATCTAAGCTCAGAAATGCTTATCAATGAAGATGGTATGTACATGACAATGCCTGAAGAGGGTTGGGTAAAGCTTACTATACCAGGAATGGATCTGAAAGCTTTAATGGAAGAATCTAACCAGGATCCCTTGAAATCTTTGCAAGATCTATCGGAGACTGGAGTACTGCTTAGCTTTGGCAATGACCAGGAAATAGACGGTCAAGCCTATTGGGTCTTGAATGTAACCGTGGATCCGGCCAGTTTCAACAAGTTATTGGATCAGGTAATGGGAAGCATCCCCTTGCCCACTGATCCAGAGGATCCTAATGGTGGTGAACAATTTGCCCTAATCTATCAAAAAATATTTGAGAATCTGAAAGCGGATATATTCTACAATATGCTGATAAATAAGGAAACTATGATTCCGGAATTTATGAATCTGTACAACACCATGGAAATCAAGGCCGAGATTCCAGACCCGGATAACAACAATGAACCATTTTTACTGGATATGACCATGCAACAGATCGGAACTTATGAATATTATGGCCTGAATGAGCCCTTTAGCGTTCCTGACCTGAGCCAGGCCAAAGACCTGCAGGATATTGAATGGGATACTAAAACTGAGCTTGAACCTGTTCAGGAGGACGAATAAGAAATAAGGGTTTTTTAGTTTTTCTAGATTACAAAAATGATGGCTGATATACATGGATTCCCAGCTATGATCCCAAAAGCGAATGATCAAAAAATCTTATTTGATCATTCGCTTAAATTTTTTTAGTATAAAATATTGACCTGGATGGGATAGTTGCAATCATAGTGGGAATAATAAGCTGCATTATGTTCAAAGAAGCCTGCAAGAATAATTCTGGTGTTACGTATAATAAAAAAGGATTTAGATACCATAAGAAATTTTATATCTTGGGTATGGAAATCACCAGTTGATTATGATTTTTTAGGCAGCAAAGTAAAATTATTTGAATTGGAGGTAAATGATTATGCAGAGTTGGACAAAGTATATAATCCTTTTGCTGTTATTGGTGGGGATCATGGGTTGCTCGGTCCAGGAGACACCAGAACCCCCTCAATCTGAAACACCGGTAGTGGAAACCATGGAAGTGGCAGTTTACTATCTGAAAAACAGTAATAATGAAATGTACCTGGTCCGGGAAGTGCATGAGGTGGATAAAACTGAAGCTGTAGCTCAGGCCGCCTTAAATGAGTTGATTACCGGTACTCCAGTAAGTGAAGGAGCCATTAATATATTTCCGGCTGATACCAAAATCCTTGGTATGAAAATTGAACAAGGACTGGCCACGGTTGATTTTTCGAGCGAAGTATTAAAAGCCAATGTGGGATCTAGCGGAGAAGCTCTGGGCATAGCCAGCATTGTCAACACCCTGACCGAATTTCCCACCATTGAAAGGGTAGAGTTTACGGTGGATGGTGAAGTTGACAATGGCATAGATTGGTGGGGACATGTGGGCCTTTACGAACAGCCTTTTTCCCGAGATTTAAGTGCGGTTTACGAACCGGTAATCTGGGTCACCGCTCCAGTAGCTGAAGAGCTAATAAAGAGTCCGGTTAAAATAAAGGGTACTGCCCGAATATTTGAAGCTACTGTGAGCTTTCATTTAAAAGATGCTGATGGCGAGATAATAGCCCAAGGCTTTACCACCGCTACCGAAGGTGCCCCAGCTCGGGGGGAATTTGAGGGGGAATTGGATTTTCAGCCCTCTAAAGCAGGTAAAGGACAATTGGAAGTCTTTGAAGTCAGCATGAAAGATGGCAGTGAATTGAATAAGGTAATAATTCCGGTAGAGTGGAAATAGCACTTATAAGCTTTCCCACCAGTGCCCAAATTGACAATAATATTAATTATGTAAACAAAAGTAATGCTTAATAATTGAGAGTTCAAATAAGCCCCGGCCAAATACTCTTTTGAATAATAAGTGATTTACTAAGCACAATATAGACAGGAGGTGTAATGATTAATGCTAAATTTTACCCAAAAAGAGAGAATGCTGCTGGAAGATCAGAAGACTCATGAACAGGTATGTGTGGACAAGTACAACAATTATGCCAATCAGGTACAGTGTCCTCAACTGAAATCCTTATTTCAGGATTATGCCCAACAGGAACAGACCCACTTGGATAGCATTAAGCAGATGTTGAATGGACAGATTCCGGATATGAACCAGAGTCAAACGCAAAGCCCTGCACCCACGTCTATGTCCCAGGCTCCGGGGGCGATGGCCAATCAATCTGATGCTGTTTTGTGCAATGATATGTTAATGACTGAAAAATATGTATCAGATACCTATAATACTGCTATCTTTGAATTTGTTGATACTAATGTAAGGCAGGTCTTGAATCATATTCAAAAAGAGGAACAGCAGCATGGTGAAGGCATTTTTAACTATATGAAGGATCATGGCATGTACAATCCTCAATAAATAAATTCGGATCTAAACTCTGCTAGGGATAAGCAATAATCCGAATTTTGTTACATGATAAAATTATAGTAGATGGGCAAATCCCAGGGATAGATTACCTTGGGATTTGCTTTGCGTGCCCTTAACCATCAGATTATATCCGTGGTATTCATGATAAGATAGAGAAGTATAAGTTTAGGGTAGAGGCAGACTATGTCGGCTAGGGGGGAATAGAATGAGCAAAAGTTGGAGGCTATCAGTTTTTGCTGCCTTTTTGCTAGTTTTTTTAGTAGCAGCCATTTATCATGGCTTAGTAGTTAAAACATATCTGATTACTGCCGACCAAATAAGTCCAGGCGAGTCAGTAAGGATAGTTCTTATCTCTGATCTGCATAGCCATATCTACGGCGAAAATCAAAGCCAACTTATTTCCTTGATAAAAAAGCAAGAGCCGGATATTATTGCTCTTACTGGAGATATTGCCGATGATCAGGTAGCAATTCTGGGCAGCGAACTGCTCTTGGCTGGAATACAGGGAATGGCTCCAGTTTATTACGTTACCGGCAACCATGAAATATGGTCGGAGGATACCCAAAATATTAAAAACACCTTCAGCAAGTACGGGGTAAGGGTTTTGGAGCACCAATATGAGCGGGTTAAAGTAGGTAATTCTCATATTATCATAGCTGGGGTCGATGATCCGGATATAGTTGGCTATGAGCGGACTGACTTTAATTGGGAGC
>CAZPSR010000195.1:0-4179 GCA_964589135.1 uncultured Syntrophomonas sp. | reverse complement strand
AGAGTGGTGGTAGTGTGCAAATATCCATGAAATTTTCAGAGCCGTCGTCAGTCACCGTCAATAAAGACCTGCCTATTCCCCGAAACCTTAATGAAAGTGCTGCATTCAAAGAACTGGAAAGTCTGATTGGATTAGAAGAAGTAAAAAAGACCCTGGCTGAGTTAACTGCTTTTTCTATGGTCCAGAAGAAGCGGGAAGCACAACATTTAAAAACAGCTTCAGTTGTTATGCACATGGTTTTTAAAGGTAATCCCGGAACCGGCAAAACTACTGTGGCCAGGCTGTTGAGCAAGATATTAAATGAGTTGGGTATTCTTAGTAAAGGACATTTACTGGAAGTAGAGCGAGCTGACCTGGTGGGGGAATACATTGGGCATACTGCTCAAAAGACCAGGGAGATGATCAAGCAATCCCTGGGGGGAATTATGTTCGTAGACGAAGCCTACACTCTTTCCCAGGGAGGGGAAAAGGATTTCGGTCGTGAAGCTATAGCAACCATCGTAAAAGGGATGGAAGATCAGCGTAACAATCTTTTAGTGATACTAGCTGGCTATTCTGCGGAGATGAGCCGCTTTATGGCTTCTAACCCCGGTCTTAAGTCCAGATTTCCTATCCATATAGAATTTCCGGATTATATTGATGAAGAATTGTTTCAAATTGCCCTGCACATGTATGAAGAAAGGGATTACCAATTAAGTCACCGCTGTCGGTGGAAGCTTAAACAACAACTGGCCGATTTTGTCCGAAGCCGGCATCCTTACAGCGGTAATGCTCGCTATGTAAGGAACCTGGTGGAGAAATCTATCAGATGGCAGGCCTTGAGAATCGTAGACAAGGAAAATCATACCCGCAAAGACCTTATTATCATTGAAGATAGCGATTTGCCCAGTATAGATCAGGTATAAACCCAGAGCTTGGGATCAGGGCCAGGTTGAGCTGGGTAGTGAGATTATTTTAAGTCATTCCCAGCAGGATGAGGTCAAGATATACTATACTATAGACGGAAGTACTCCCAATGAGCAAAGTTTATTGTATAATCCTAGTACCAGCTATTTTCAGCCGGATCTGACCCAGCCCATAGTGGATTAATGAATCCCTTACCCTAAAAGCCATGGTTTGGCCGGGGGAAAGGGGATAGCCAAATATCCAGCTTTACTTATAAGGTGAAATAACGTCTGCTCCAGTTGAAAAAATATTTATGGAAGAGTGAAGTAAGATTGAATTCAATTAAGACCATACGCGAGGCCGAAAAGTTTCTGACAGAGAAATTTGCCCAATTGGAAGATACTGCTTATCTCAATCAAGTCAAGGTTTTAAACGCTTTTCAGGAAAACCGGGTCAGGGAATTCCATTTTCATACGTCTTCCGGTTATGGCTATGATGATCCAGGCCGGGAAAAACTAGAGCAAATATACGCCCAAGTATTCTCCGCTCCCAGTGCCCTGGTCAGGCCCCAAATAGTTTCTGGCACCCATGGGATTGCGGCCTGTTTATTCGGTATTCTAAGACCCGGGGATGAGTTGCTTTCCCTGACCGGGACTCCTTATGATACTCTGGCTGGGATAATTAAAGAACTGCCTGGTTCACTGATGAGCAGGAATATTAAATATGAGGAAATACCCTTGGATGAAGCAGGCAAACCCTCTTTTGAGGCTATAAAGGCCAGCCTGTCCCCCCGCTGCCGAATGGTTATGATCCAGCGATCCCGCGGTTATAGCCTGCGACCGGCCTTGACGGTTCAGGATATTGCAGAGTTGGTGAAAACGGTAAAGAGCATAAATCCTAATACTATTGTTTTTGTTGATAATTGCTACGGTGAATTTGTGCAGGAATTGGAACCCTTAGATACGGGAGCTGATCTCATGGCCGGATCCTTGATCAAAAATCCGGGGGGAGGACTGGCTCCTGCGGGAGGATATATTTGCGGTCGCAGTGATCTGGTAGAGCAGATATCCTGGTATCTCACTGCTCCTGGTTTGGGAAAAGAATTAGGAGCCGGTCTGGTGGATAAGCGCTGGTTTTACCAGGGGCTGTTCATGTCTCCCCATACGGTTTTGCAAGCCTTGAAAGGAGTCACCCTCTTAGCTTATCTGTTGGAGCAACAAGGTTATCAAGTATCCCCCCAATGGCATGAGATTCGCGGTGATATTGTCCAAGCCATTATTATTAATGATCCTGGGCAGGTATTGGAGTTTTGCCAGGTGATACAAAATTCATCCCCGGTGGATTCCGATGTTAGTCTGGAATATGGCCTATTGCCTGCCTATAAAGACAGTGTCGTTATGGCTGCTGGTACTTTTGTCCAGGGCTCATCAACTGAACTGTCCTGTGATGCTCCCAAGCGCAGCCCTTACTGTGCCTACCTGCAGGGAGGACTTAGTTATGAGCATGTCCGGTATGTGGCGGTACAGATTTTAAATTTGATCAATAAGCAATTATAAATCAGGAGGCGGGGAAAATGGCATCAGATGTTATTATGCTGATAGTGGTATTTTTATTGATTTTGGTAGGCATAGCCGGGACCGTGATTCCACTGATTCCCGGAATACCATTGATATTTATCTCCATTGCCGCTTATGGATGGTACGAAGGGTTTCAGCAAGTTACCCCCAAATATCTGGTTATTATTGGAGCCCTAACTGTGTTATCGGTTATGGTAGATTACCTTTCTACCACTTTGGGTGCCAAATATGCCGGCTCCAGCAAAAAGGGGATTTGGGGAGCCTTTTTAGGTACCCTGGTAGGGGCCATATTTTTCCCTCCCATGGGAATACTGATCGGGCCCTGGTTGGGAGCCTTCATTGGCGAATACCTGGAATTGCAGGATCTAAAGGCGGCAGCTAAGACTGGCTTCAGTACTGTACTGGGTTTATTTTCTGGCATTATTTTCAACCTTGTTCTAGCCTTTATTATCTTAATATCCTTCATTATAGTAATCATTTGAAAATAAGGGATCTTTGATATGTAGGGGCGGATTTATGCATGAGGCCTTTACGTTTTATATTTTTCTGCAAGGGCACGCACCATAATTGCTATGATTGTATTATTATGTTATTCTAGCTTAGTTGAAAACTGGAGGTTGAATATGGATAGAGAAACTATATACCAGATGGTTAAAGATAATAACGTCAAATTTATCAGGCTCCAATTTACTGACATCCTAGGGGTTATGAAAAGTGTTTCAATTACCAGTGAGCAGTTGGATAAAGCCCTGGATGGGGATTTGATGTTTGATGGTTCCTCCATTGAAGGTTTTGTTCGCATTGAAGAGTCTGATATGTATTTGAAACCAGATTTAAATACATTCCTGGTCTTGCCCTGGAAAAGCCCGACTTCGGATAGCCGTACGGCCAGGCTGATCTGCAATATTTACGATTCTAACGAAGAACCCTTTATTGGTTCCCCCCGCTATGCCCTGCAAAAGGCCCTGGATGAAGCTGCTGAATTAGGATATTCCATGATGGTGGGGCCGGAACCTGAATTCTTCATGTTTCAACTGGATGAAAATGGTCAGCCTACCTTGAAAACCAACGATAAGGCCAGCTACTTTGACCTGCCCCCAGTAGATAGGGGCGAAGATGCTCGCCGGGACATGGTAGAAACCCTTTCCAGTATAGGATATGAGATTGAAGCAGCACACCATGAGGTAGCTCCGGGTCAGCATGAAATAGATTTTAAATACCAGGATGCTTTGACCACGGCTGATAGCATTGTTACTTTCCGCATAGTGGTGAGAACCGTGGCCCAAAAGCATGGACTCCATGCTACCTTTATGCCCAAACCGATTTTTGGCATCAATGGCAGTGGCATGCACCTGCACGTTTCCCTGTTCAAGGATGGGGAAAATGCTTTTTACGATGCCTCCCGAAAAGATGGATTGAGCCATGTATGCCGGCATTTCATAGCCGGAGTAATCAAACACGCCAAAGCCATATCTGCCATAACCAGCCCTACGGTTAATTCATATAAACGACTGGTGCCGGGGTATGAAGCACCAGTTCATATCGCTTGGTCCTACCGGAACCGGAGTCCATTGATTCGAATACCAGCCCGTCGTGGTATAGGCACCCGGATAGAATTAAGAAATCCCGATCCTACCTGTAACCCTTATTTAGGTCTGGCAGTTATCCTAAAGGCTGGTTTGGAAGGGATAAAAAACCAATTGCTGCCACCCGATCC
>CAZPSR010000194.1:0-4193 GCA_964589135.1 uncultured Syntrophomonas sp. | reverse complement strand
CAATAACTGCACTTTTTCAAACAAAAGGGTACATGCAAATATAAGCCTACACCCTCTTGCTTTCCCCAACCATTCATAATATTACCTCATTTTCCTTTTTGCCTATAGTCCCGCCTATTGAAAGTTTTGCTTCATTATAAATACCCAAATAGCTATATCAAAATATCCTAGTGTCAGCTTTCCATATAATGAAGAACCCCCGGGGTTAAGCGGGGGGTCCAGCTTTGGTTTAGTTCTTTTCTATATCCATAACACTCATGAAGGCATCTTTGGGAACCTCAATCCGCCCAATCTGCTTCATCCTTTTCTTACCCTCTTTTTGTTTCTCCAGCAGTTTCTTTTTCCGGGTAATGTCTCCCCCATAACATTTGGCCAGAACATCTTTTCGCATAGCTTTAATACTTTCCCGGGCAATTACCTTACTTCCAATAGAAGCTTGAATAATCACTTCATACATCTGCCGGGGAATAATCTTCCTGAGCCGCTGGGTAATCGATCGGGCCCTTGCGTAGGCATTGTCCCGATGAGTTATAAAGCTTAAGGCATCAATAATCTCACCATTTAGCATAACATCCAGCTTGACCAGATCAGAATTTTCATAACCGGATAATTCGTAATCCAAGGAAGCATAACCTTTGGTTCTGGATTTCATTAAATCGAAAAAATCATACAGGATTTCAGCCAGGGGCAATTTGTAGGTCATTATCACCCGCTGGGCGGTAAGGTATTCCATGTTTAGATATACCCCGCGCTTTTCCTGGCACAATTCCATAATAGTACCTACATGCTCATGGGGCACCATAATAGTAGCTTTATAATAGGGTTCCAATACCCTTTCAATCTTTTGGGCCGGTGGCCAATGAGTAGGATTCTGCACATCCATTACCCTGCCATCAGTTAATTGAATGCGGTATACCACTACCGGAGCAGTCGCCATAAGGCTTAAATCATACTCTCGTTCCAAGCGCTCCCGAACAATTTCCAGGTGCAAGAGCCCCAGAAAACCGCAACGAAATCCAAAACCCAAAGCATCCGAACTTTCCGGTTCATAAAACAAAGAGGCATCATTTAGCTTGAGTTTCTCCAGGGCATCTCTTAGCTTTTCAAAATCATTGTTTTCCAGGGGATAAAGTCCACAGTAAACCATGGGTTTAACTTCCTGGTAGCCAGGCAAAGGCTTGAGGGCTGAGTTTTTGGCATCGGTTATGGTATCACCTACCCGGGTATCTACCACGTTTTTGATCCCGGCCACCAGATAGCCTACTTCCCCTGCTTTTAAGGTCGGCACCTCAGTCATGTAGGGGTTAATTACTCCCAGGGCACTGACTTCATATTGTTTGCCACTTGACATCATTTTAACCAGGTCTCCCTTTTGGACCTGGCCATTAACCACTCTAATATAGGAAATAGCCCCTTGGTAGGAATCAAAATAAGAATCAAAGATCAAGGCTTGCAAAGGTTTTTCTTCATCCCCAACCGGAGCTGGAATCTGCTGGACTATGGCCTCTAATACTTCTTCAATACCCAGGCCCATTTTAGCCGATATGGGAATAATCTCATTTTGATCTATACCCAGAACATCCTCCATTTCCTGCTTTACTTTTTCGGGCTCGGCTCCAGGCAAGTCAATTTTATTGACTACCCCAATTATCTCTAAATTTAAGTCCATGGCCATATAAACATTGGCCAGGGTTTGAGCCTCAATGCCCTGGGAGGCATCTACAATCAGCAAGGCCCCTTCACAAGATGCCAGACTGCGGGATACCTCATAGGAAAAATCCACATGACCTGGGGTATCAATCAAATTCAGTATATATTCATTACCATCTCTGGCCTTATATTTCAACCTGACTGGCTGCAATTTGATGGTAATGCCCTTTTCCCTTTCCAGGTCCATTTTATCCAGGTATTGTTCCCGCATCTCTCTTTCACTTAGAGCACCGGTAAACTGCAGCAAACGATCTGCCAGGGTTGATTTGCCATGGTCAATATGGGCGATTATACTAAAGTTTCTGATTCTGTCCTGCAATATTTCAACCTCCAGAATTATCGAGTACCCGGCTTCCCGGGCTATGCTACAGTGTCCTACAATTCCCTGGGTTACCCGGCAAATATAAACCTTACCAGATTATATCCCATAAGACCCACGCTATCAATCAAGGATCAGGCATTTTTTCTGCTGGAGATTAAGCAACAGTTGGGTCTCTTCCAGTTTCAAAGGGATAGAGCAAAATGTCATAAACCACTGTAAGATCACTATCACCAGGACCTGCTGACATCCCCGTTCCCCATTAGGCTTGCTTTTATTGGCCAGATGGGCCGGGTAGACAATAGAGGTCTTTGGACGAAAAAAAGCTGGGCCTTTCAGCCACCAGCCTTTAATGAATATTATAAAACTGTTACATTTCAAAGGGAAGGCAAGACTGCCTGGAATATCTCCCCTATACTCCACAGGTAATCTATGATCTGGAGTCCCCAATCCTTTATCTGTCTGGTGCAATTGGCTATCGGCTCTAAATACTGGTATTCTTCCCCCAGCAACTGCAGGTGCAGATTATTATCTTCTAGGGTAACCGCTAAAACCGCTTTACGCTCTTCTCCCTTTAGCTGGTTTATCCCATCATTACTTATATTTAAAGCGCTTATGATTAGGACTATCAGAGCCAAGGTGCTTATTGTTATACCCATACTGCGCAATTATTTCACTTCTTTCTCCAACACCTCAAGCAATATATTGCTAAAGAGTTCCCCCGCATATTGGGCTTCTTCCAAACTGTTATAATCACTTCCCATTTCCAGTAACAAAGCACGACGGTGATATTCCTGGTTATAAGTACCGGCTTTGACCCTTACCCCTTTGATTAGACCCGGATACATTAGTTGCCCTTCTTTATATATCTTTTGAGCAAAAGCCAGGTTTTCTTTCCAATAAGGATGATCTTTGCGGTCATCGCTGCCTACTACGATTAGTATAAGCGCACTTTTACGGCCATTTAGGTTAATAGTAGCCGCTCGGGTAGAACCCGGAATGCTGTCCCGATGCACGTCAAACAGGGCCAGTACTGGTGACTCTTCAGCTTCCAGCAGCTTTTTGACCGTGTTGCGAGAATTGGTATAGCTTTGGTTGTATTCTGGCCAATCATGGATAGTATCTATGTGCTCCGCCGTTAATCCCTTTTTATTCAGCAGATTTGCCATATTGGCCGCTACCTCATTTACCAAACCCCTTTGGCCCTTGAGTCGGGCCTGTCCAGAATCTGGAATATAGCTTTCCGTGCTATGGGTGCAATAAAACAAGATGGATTGGTCCTGGGTCTTTTCCAGCAATTCCGGTGTTGCCTGTTCTTTTTCCTCTAGCCGGATAGCCGGAAGTTGAATATCATCTCGCTTTCCATTAGCAGTAATGGCACTGGCTATAGCTTCCGAACTGCTGTCTTTGTTATAAGCCAGGGCGTTTATGCTGCTGGTAAACATGGTTTCCGCAAAGTGTTTTCCCAGATAGGCCCGAGACAGGTGTTCAGTATCAGTATCTCCAGCCATGGCACAATTTACACTGCCAATTAACTCCTGGGCCACTCTTTCGTTAATCCGTATTTTCAATAGAGATTCTTCTTGATGCAAGAGGCTGGGTATCGACCAGGCAACCCTATTCTGCTGGCTCAGGTCCAGGCTCCAGCCAATTAAACTTACTGCCACGAATAGCTGCAACAATAATATGTTTCTGAAAATGGGAAAATTACGTCTGTGCATCCTGTCCACCTCACCTGCAATATGTTACAATTTATGTTGCAACTTGATAATTAGAACCTATTTTCTGACCTGATTGAGCTTTTCTAGGCTGGGATTCGTTGCTCGCCCTGCTATACCAAGACTATTGAGCCTGGTGAGAGTCAGCAAGATTGTTCTGCCACCCCCCTGGCCCGGTCACCATAGCTCACCGGTTTATACTCTTGCCAAGGCCTCTGACCCAATAAAAAAGCATCTTTTTATCTTGCATTTGGTAAAAGGTAGTGATATAGTAATTCTGTTAGCTTAAAATACTTAAGGAGGTGAAGTTGTGGCAAAAAGCAAAACCCCAGCTAAAAGGGCAAGAAGGGCCGAAGCCAACCGGCTTAGAAACAAGTCATATAAGAGCAGGCTTAAAACTGCTATTAATAAATATGAATCAGTACTGGCAGCAGCAGATGCGGAAG
>CAZPSR010000193.1:0-4224 GCA_964589135.1 uncultured Syntrophomonas sp. | reverse complement strand
GAGGAAAAGGAATTCCGGCAGAGCATGGCATTATCTGGTTTTATTAACGAAGATGAGTACCTGCAAGCCCGTTTGCCGGAAGGGGAACAAAAAGAGTTGGCTCAGCAGGCTGGTGCCTTAAGCCGGGAAGAAACTGAACTAGAAACCCGCTGCCACGATAAGAAGAAAGCCTGGGAGGCCGAAAAAGAAAAGAACTTGAGCGAAGCCAGTCGTGAAGAGCTGGAAGGGGAACTGATCCAGAGTAAACAGAAGGTGGAAAAGCTGAACAAAGGTATTATAGAAAGTCAGCTGAATCTTGAAAATAACCTAATCAACCAGGCTAAGCTGGCCAAGCTTAAGGAACAGCTGGAAAAGCATAGAAAAGAGTATCATAGATGGGAACTGCTCAACCAATTGATAGGTTCTCATGATGGCAAGCGCTATCGGAATTTTGCCCAAGGAGTCACCTTTGACCTGATGGCAGCTTATGCCAACCGGCAATTATGCAAAATGAGCGACCGCTACCTGTTGATATGCGATTCCAAGCAATCCCTGGCTTTAAACGTAATTGACAACTACCAGGCAGGAGAGATCCGCTCCACCAAGAATCTGTCCGGGGGAGAGAGCTTCCTGGTTAGTTTAGCCCTGGCTTTAGGCCTTTCTCAGATGGCTAGTCAGAATGTGCGAGTGGATTCATTGTTCCTGGATGAAGGCTTTGGTGCACTAGACGATGAAGCCCTGGATACGGCCCTGAATACTCTCGCCGGTCTGGAACAGGAAGGCAAAATGATAGGGGTCATCTCCCATGTCCCTGCTCTGAAGGAGCGAATCAGTACCCAGATCCAGGTTATCCCCCAATCAGGAGGCTGTAGCATCCTGCAGGGACCAGGATGCAGATTAATAACTCCATAAATCTGCCTCAGTCACTGGTTATGGTTAAATACCCCTTAGTCGCTGCTCTTTATAGCCTTAGAGCTAGATTCACCTGGGGAAAGGCATAACTCAGAAATTTCGACAAATTCAGCATGCCACAGTAAGGCCTACCTGAATGGAAATCCAGGGTTTGGCGGGCTCCGAAAAGGATACCGGCTAAAACTTAGTGTTGCAAAAGTGTCACGGAAAATACGCACTGATAATAAATGAGACAGTTTTGACACAAAAATGTGACAAAATTCGATATAATAATACGATAACGTAATAATGACAAAAGCCCCCCAAAAGGGGGTTTTTCTAGCTTTAACCCATTAGGCCAAGTCCATTCAGATAATTGGCATGTTATTTGCAATAAATATAGACAAATAAACAAAGACCTTATAAGCGAACAAGTGAATGATGTAACTAGTACAAACTCTAAGCGTAAACTGAAAGGAGATGAAATTTATGGCAAAAGCACTGGAGAAAATGTCGAATTATGCTTATGAAGATGTCGATGATAAAATCAAGACCATTGCCTGTCCCCGCTCTATGAATGATGTTTATACCCTGGGCATCGAACTTCAGTATTACATCGGTGATGTTTATGTGCAAATGGCAGAGATAAGTCGGGGAGAAGTAAGAGCTCAGTACAAAAAGATGGCTGTTAATCAATTGGAAATAAAGCAAAAGATTCAAGAAATCAATAATGCACGTTTAAACCAATTGCTGAGTTGTTTCTATAATAACGGAGGAAAAATTATTGAAGCCCCTGTAAGTGCAGAACAGGCTAAAGAGCTACAGCCCTTTTTCAATCGAATTGTGAATACTTTCTTTAATCGTCTGGAGAGCTTGTTGGTTCTGGCGGCTGAGGGCAGTATTGCTCCAGATCGGCTGGATAGGATGATAAATTTCGATACCATAGAATTGTACAGCAATGTTGGCAAACTATTCAAAGTCCAGGAATTTGCTGAGGGCTTTGAGGTTTTAATCAAGCTTAGGGAAAATGCTGTTAAATAAATAGAGTATAGCTTTTAAGAAAGGTGGGAGCAAATATGTTAAGTAAGAAAAGTGTTATGATCCGCTATGCCATATGTTTATGCTGTTTCCTCCTATCCGGTACTGAAACCGTTACCGGTTGGACTGCCACTGTTTGCGGGGTATTTGGAACTATCGAACTGGCTTGCGCTTTACTCAGGTATTCGCCCCTGGTTGAATTGCTGAAGATACAAGTTCCAGAAATAGTTATGAATAAAGATCTGAGTTATGTTTACTTAGATACTAAAGCCCACTAAGGGGCAAGTTAAACAAGTGATCCAACAACTAACATAAACTCTTCACACTCTCTTGATACCCTGGTAAATGTATTGCCGGGGTATCAGGCTTTTATCCCCTTTTTTGACTGCCAAAGCAAATGGAATCGGTCTGGGTCTGGCAGTATCTTATAAGATAGCCGCCAGATCCAATGCCAATATCCATGTAATAATCAGCTTCAGAGCTAGGATATTTATGGTTCATTTGCCAGTGAACCAATTTAGTCCTGCTACGAGCTGACAAATGCTGACCTTCCCGGCCTAATAAACACTTCTCCCGGCTATTTGGGAGGGGAAAATTCCGGTTCCGGTGACCAGGGATAAAAATCCGGCATATCCTGTTGCGGACTCATAGTAAAGTCAGGCAGTCTCTTTTCCAAAAATGCTGCGATGCCTTCGCCCGCATCTCTTTGCTGTCCTAACCAATGATAGCATTTTGATTCCATCCGGTGGGCTTCCATGGGATGATGGGCTGCGGTCATACTCCATAATAATTGACGGGTAAGAGCCAGGGAAACCGGGGCGGAGTTCTGGGCTATTTCCAGAGCAATGGCCCGAGCCACAGGTAATACTTCTGATGGTTCGACCACTCTGCTTACTAGTCCGCATGATAAGGCTTCCTGGGCGGTAAAGACTTTTCCGGTAAGAGCCCATTCCAAGGCATTGCTTATGCCTATTATCCGGGGTAAAAACCAGGAGGCACAGGCATCCACCACTATGCCCCGACGAACAAAAACAATACCCATCTTGGCCGTGGTGGAGGCAATACGAATATCCATGGGCAAGGTCATGGTCAGTCCTATCCCTACGGCTGGGCCATTAATTGCGGCAATTATAGGTTTTTTCAGCCTATAAATTCGCAAAGCCAATATGCCCCCGCCATCCCGGTGCTCATCCTGGGATACTTCATCATAATTAAAAGTAGAGCCCCCTTCTTCCAGATCCATTCCTGCAGAGAACGCACGTCCAGCGCCGGTGACAATGATAGCTCTTATGTTATCATCTTGTTCAGCCTGATCCAGGGCGACGATAATTTCTTCCCGCATGGCTTTCAGGAAAGCGTTCAAGCGGTGGGGACGGTTCAGGGTAATGGTTAATATCCGTTCCTCGACTTCATACTTAATGTACTTATAATTCATATTTCTGCCTCCTCTATCAAATCTAGCGCAGGAACTTAACGACTCTATTATTATATCATGCAGTTACTTGCCATAACCAGGTGCTGCCAATTTCCCTGACCTAAACTGGACTGAGGGGGCCGGAAAGCAGATACTTAGGCCTTACTCTTTGATTATGCTTAAGGGGTTTGAGTATAAAAAAGTATGAATCAACGAATAAGTATTATAACTGGACAGTCCATGTGTTAAACTTCCTTTAGAGGTGGTGGTAGTTATGAAGAAAAAAAAATATGCAGAACGGTTAAAGCAAAGGCAGCAGTTTATTGATATCGCTACTATGGGGATTCTGGGTTGGGGAATGGGTAGTTTCGCCACTTGCATTTACTCTTTGTCATTATGGGGTGCTGTGAAAGGTTCAATTCTGGTCCTGATGGCTATAATAATGATAAATTCCTGGGAAGAACCCCACGATTATCGCGCTACCTATCTCAAGTGGCTTATAATATTGCTGGTGGTACCAGCTATAGCTTATCTTTTTATATTTTTTACGGTTTCCCATCCTTTAAGCCTAAAGATACCCTATCTGCTTATTAGCCTGTTTTTTGTTTTAGCCGTGTTATCAAGAGCCTTAAAGGCGAAAAACGACCTGGGGTTCTAGTTGCCAGTTGAGATGAGCTGATGGCTTGATTTTAAACACAATTTGGCTTATTCTATTTGGATGGGTCACTCATCTTATTATTGGATGCCTTTTGTGCATCACCATTATAGGTATTCCTTTTGGGGTTCAAGATTTCAAGTTTGCCCAACTGGGTCTCATACCTTTTGGAGCTAAAGTAATATAAGATAAAAAACTTATAATTGCTTTATGTATTATTACACATATTATTTATAGGAGGCGCGTG
>CAZPSR010000192.1:0-4225 GCA_964589135.1 uncultured Syntrophomonas sp. | reverse complement strand
CGGAGACAAAGAATGAAGTATGTAACTTGAATAAAGGGGAACCGGAAACCTATAAAGATAGAATAATTTGCAAGAAAATGCCCAAGCCCTTCTGGAAGGAATGGCTATATGCGGGCATGCAATCGGTTCCAACCAGGGATATATATATTGTAGAGGAGAATATCCCTTTGTGGTGGAACTGCTAAATAATGCGATTGGGAATGCAAAAGAATCAGGTGCCTTAGAAGAATTCAATATAGAGGTTCGTATGGGAGCAGGCGCTTATGTATGTGGGGAAGAAACTGCTCTTATTGAGTCTATAGAAGGGCACCGTGGAGAGCCAAGATTTAAGCCCCCGTTTCCAGGTGTAGAAGGATTATGGCGTATGCCTACGGTTGTTAATAACGTAGAAACCTTTGCCTGTCTGCCCTATATTCTCACCAATGGTGCAGAATGGTTTGCCGGCATCGGAGCCAAGAGTTATCCTGGAACCAAGGTGCTTACCCTTACCGGTGACATCGAAAATGCCACCTATTTTGAAGTACCAACTGACTACCAGCTCAGGGACGTAATATATGAACTGGGCGGTGGGGTCAAAGGCGGCAAGCAACTTAAAGCAGTACAGGTGGGCGGTACTTCGGGAGCCTTTATCCCCCCGCAAAACCTGGATACCCCTATAGATTTTGATTCCATGGGTGCTATTGGAGCTGCATTAGGCTCTGGAGCAGTATTCGTCATGGATGAAACCCGGGACATTGTGGATATTGTCAACCGTATTGCCAAGTTTTTCGAACATGAATCCTGCGGTCAGTGCACCCCCTGCCGGGAAGGCACCTTCCGTTGCAAAGAGATTATGGAAAAAATCAATAATGGGAGAGGCAGTTTGCAGGATATTGAGAACCTCAGGGTTCTGAGCCGAGTAATGATGAAAGCTTCACTCTGTGGACTGGGTCAGGCAGCTCCGATTCCTATTACTTCGACTCTGTTGCATTTTGAATATGAATACTTGAGAAAATTGGTTTAGGAAGGGAGGGAGACGAATTGGATATTAAATTAACTATAGATAGTAAAGAAGTGGTGGTGCCTCAAGGTACTATGCTGATAGATGCCTGCCGTCAGGCAGGTGCTGAAATCCCCACCTTTTGTTATGATCCGGATTTGAGATTAGCTGGTTCTTGCCGGATGTGCGTGGTACAGCCCAAAGGATGGCGCAATCTGGTAGCTAGCTGTGTGACTCCCGCCCAAAATGGCATGGTTATTGAAACCGAGAGCCCAGATGTCATAGAAGCCAGGAAAATAGTCCTGGAACTGATGTTGGCCCGGCATAAACTTACCTGTCACACCTGTGAAAAAGACGGAGAATGTAATCTGCAAGATTATTGCTATCGTTATGGGGTTACCGACTCCCGCTTTGTAGGAAAAGTGCATAATCTGTTCAAGGATGATTCTAATCCGTTTATTGAAAGGGATTATGATAAATGCGTTATGTGTACCCGTTGCGTTAGGGCCTGTGAAGAGATCACCGGAGCCCGGGCTATCCATGTCATGGAACGGGGACACCAGGCCAAAATCGCCACTGCCTTTGATGGGGAATTAGCCGATTCTCCTTGTGTATTCTGCGGGCAGTGCATAATGGTTTGCCCGGTGGGAGCTTTGAGCAGCAAGATTGCGGCTGGCCAAGGCAAACCGGCGCAAAACGAAAAGGTGATGACCACCTGTACCTATTGCGGTACCGGTTGTACCCTAGAACTGAATGTTAAAAAGGATAAGATAGTTGGTGTCACTTCTAATCGTGATCCGGAATGGAGCCCGGTGAACCGGGGGGCCCTCTGCGTTAAAGGTCGGTTTGGCTGGGATTTCGTCAATTCCCCGGAAAGGCTTACCACTCCTTTGATCAAAGAAAATGGGGAATTCCGGGAAGCTAGCTGGGATGAAGCTTTGGATCTGGCGGCCCAGAAAATTAAGGCCATAAAAGAAGAGTATGGACCGGATTCCTTATCCATGTTTTCATCTGCCCGGATTACCAACGAAGAGAACTATCTGGCCCAGAAACTTATGAGAGCAGCAATAGGTTCCAATAATGTGGACCATTGCGCCCGTCTCTGACACTCCGTTACTGTCGCCGGTCTGGGGGCAGCATTCGGAAGTGGCGCAATGACCAATTCCATAAATGAACTGGAAGAAGACGCCAAGTGCGTTTTCCTGATAGGAACCAATACCACGGAAAATCATCCTGTAATCGGCTACAAAATTCGGCAAAACGTATTGAAAAACGGAGCCAAACTGATTGTAGCTGACCCGCGTAGAATTGAACTGGCTGAACTAGCTGATGTTTATCTTCCTTTCAAACCAGGAACTGATGTAGCTCTGTTTAATGGCATGATGAATGTGATTATCAATGAGGGTCTGGCTGATCGTGAATTTGTTGAAAACCGGACCGAGGGATACCAGGCTATGGCAGAAATAGTAGCCAAGTATCCACCAGAGGTAGCAGCAGAAATATGCGGAGTTGATGCGGAAGACATCAGAAAGGCAGCCCGTTTATATGCTGAGTCCGAAGCTTCAGCAGTATGTTATGCTATGGGCCTGACCCAGCACAGTACCGGAACCGACAACGTTAAGAGCTGCTGTAATCTGGCTCTTTTAACCGGTAACCTAGGTAAACCTGGAACCGGGGTAAACCCCCTAAGAGGACAGAATAATGTGCAAGGGGCCTGCGATATGGGAGCCCTGCCGGTAGTATTTACCGCTTATCAGAATGTTACTAATGATGAAGCCCGGGCTAAATTTGAAAAAGCCTGGGGAGTAACCTTGTCCGGAACCAATGGTCTTACTCTGACCAAGACTATCAATAAGGCCTATGAAGGCGAAGTCAAAGGCTTGATAGTAATAGGAGAAAATCCCATGGTAAGTGATCCGGATCTGCTCCATGTGGAAGAAGCCCTGGAAAAGCTGGATTTACTCCTGGTTCAGGATATCTTTCTGACTGAAACCGCCCGGAAAGCAGATATAGTTCTGCCAGGGGTCAGTTTCGCCGAAAAAGACGGAACCTTCAGTAATACTGAAAGAAGGGTGCAAAGAGTACGCAAGGCTATCAGCAATGTTGGAAATGCCAGACAGGATTGGGAGATCCTTTGTGATCTGTCTACCCGTTTAGGCTATCCCATGTCCTATAATTCACCGGAAGAGATATTCGAAGAAATAAGGACCTTAACCCCCTCCTATGCAGGCATGACCTATGCCCGGCTGGAAGGCAAAGGATTGCCCTGGCCCTGTCCCACTGAAGATCATCTGGGAACCCCGATTCTCCATAAAGAAAAATTTAACCGGGGCCTGGGATTGTTCCATGCTATCGAATATATTGAGCCGGCAGAACTTCCTGATGATGAGTACCCCGTTATCCTGAGTACTGGGCGTAGTCTATATCACTACCATACTGGTACCATGACCCGGAAAGCCCGAGGGTTGCAGAACTATATGCCGGAAAACGTAATTCAAATCAATACTGCTCTGGCTAAAGCCAAGGGTATAGTGGACGGAGAAGTGGTCAGGGTAACCACCCGCAGGGGCAGTTTAGATCTCAAAGCTGAGGTTATCGATGGAATTCGGGAAAACGTTATTTTCACCTATTTCCATTTCTCCGAAGCAGCTGCCAATGTACTGACAAATGCTTCGGTTTTGGACCCGGTAGCAGGCATACCTGAGTACAAGGTATCCGCTGCTCGGATAGAAAAAATATAGCTTTAAAACACCTAAAGAGATTGCTGTAAAGTAGTAAGTACAGGGCTGGGAGCTGCCTGACCAGGCAAGCTTTGCTCATTACGGTCCCCAACCGACTAAGCAAGTCCAGGTCGAGGCAGAGCCCAGTCCATTATTAATTTTGTCTAGGATCTCGTGCCTCCTTTCCAAGTAAGGGAGGCCAAACCGTTTCCAGATCTACCGTACCGACTTATTAAAACCTGTCGGCTAAGTCACCTTAACCGAGGTTTTAGGTGAAGTAGCTTTGGAGCAAAGCTTTTGAAAAAAAGTATTCAGCTATGCCCTTTAAGTCTTAGGGTTTATACTGAAGATAAATCCAGCACAAAATGATAAAAGGCCCCCGGTTGAAACAGGGGGCCTTTTTATTGCACCAATAGCTGCAGTTTGCTCTTTTTAGCATATTGGCAACTAAAACCTTACTCCTTTCCAAAACACGGGAGGCAAACCCGTTTCCAAGTTTACCCTGCGGCTTTCTACCGTGACTTAC
>CAZPSR010000191.1:0-4237 GCA_964589135.1 uncultured Syntrophomonas sp. | reverse complement strand
GCTTATCCCTTAATAAAATACTACAATATTAGTGAACTAGTAGATTAATGCACTAATATATGGAGGTGCAACTTATGAAATTTGACAATTCCCGGCCGATATATTTGCAGATCATCGATGAATTCAAAAAAAAGATTATCAGGGCTGAACTAAAACCGGGAGATAAAATATCCTCCCAACGGGAATACGCTCAGATGGTTAGAGTAAACCCCAATACGGTGCAAAGGGCTTATCGGGAAATGGAAAACCTGGGGATGGTGGAAACCCAAAGGGGGCAGGGGACCTTTATTATTGCGGGAGAGGATATGCGCCAGCAGATGGCCTGGGAAATGGCCAATAACATTATTCAACACTTTATTTTAGAGATGCGTTCTCTGGGTTATGAGGACCAGGCTATGTTAAGTATGCTGGCTCAGTATGTAGCAGATCTTAAGGAGGATGAGCAAGTTGATCGAGTTTAGGCAGGTGAGCAAGCGGTTTGGTTCTGTAGTGGCCCTGGATGGGGTCAATATCCAGTTTCCTACTGGCACTATTTGTGGATTGTTTGGTCCTAATGGGGCCGGCAAATCAACTATTATGAAGCTGATTACCGGTATTAATTATCCAGACCGAGGTGAAATAAGCGTAAGAGGTGCTTTTCCTAAGGCCCAAAGGCAATTAGTAGGCTATTTGCCCGAAGTGGATCATCTGTATCCCTGGTGGAATTTGGCCCAGGCGGCACGATTCATGGGAAATTTTTATCCTGATTGGGATGAAGACAGGTTTAAGGAGCTATTATCCTTTTTAAGGCTGGATAAAAATATGATAATAGGCAAGATATCCAAAGGGCAGCGGGCTAAATGCAAGCTGTTGCTGGTTCTATCCCGTAAAGCCCCCTATCTGCTACTTGATGAGCCTTTTTCCGGCATTGACCTGTTGACCCGAGAGGAAATCGCCAATGCTCTCCTTAAGGGCTACCAGGAAGGAGAGCAGACCCTGATAATATCTACTCATGAAATAGATGAGATAGAGAGTCTGGTGGATCAGGTTATTTTTATTGATCAGGGCAGGATTCAACTGCAGAGTAAAGCAGAGGAGCTGAGAATGGAAAGAAACAAGTCTCTGGTGGAAATAATGAAGGAGGTGTTCAGGAATGGCAAGCAATAAGGTTAAGATGTTTAAAAGCTTGTATTACAAAGATCTGCGAGAAGTCAGGATAGAGATATTGATTGTGGCTATTGCGGCCCTGGTATCCATTCTTTGGGTTTACGGCAAGACAGAAGGGGACAGCAGAATGATGATTATGGTACCAGCTATGGCTTTGATGGGACTGGCCGGATTTTTGCCCATTATTACCTCTTTTCGCTTGTTGGGCCGAGAATGGGGGCAGAACACCATTTATTTGCTAATGTCGCTGCCGGTATCCGGGGCTATGATGCTGGGCTCCAAGCTATTGGTTTTGTTGACCGAATACCTGGCTGGCACCCTGCTGGTAGGCATGGTTGCTGCTATAGCGATTTTCATTTCATTTCCCGAATTAGCCTTAGAATTAAGCAGACATCCAGACTTAATGTTAATGATAAAAATATTGCTCAGTACTTATCTAGCCAGCATTGCCGGCATAATATTGGTTTTTTCCTGCAGCTTTCTGAGCCAGCTATTTGCCAGGCTTTTCTCCCGGGCCTCTGGTCTGATTACTGTGGTAATTTTCTTCTTCTTGTTAATTGGGGTAGGCAGGTTAACCCCGGAAGTAAGCTTAAATATCACTTATCCCTTTGCTGATATTTCATCCCAAATAGCTTTCCTTTGGATGCATATTGGGATCTTGCTAGTTTTTGCTTTGCTCTTGCTGGCAGCATCGGTATGGCTCTGGGAACGAAGGATTCAACTGTAGTAGATAAAAAAGAAGCTGCTTGGCCTGTTAGCTAGTTGGAAGAAATGGGCTGATATAATTAAGATGAATAAAAGTTATGGACTAGGGACAGAAAAGCTTTGCCAGGAGCCGTATAAGGCCTGTACGGGCGGTTGGTGAGAGGGATGGTATTGGTGCTGCCGCAAGTGTAGCAGCCTCAGGCTAGCCAATTAATCTGATACTGCTGTAAGAATTGGCCGCCAGAACCGTAAAGATAAGTATATCCAGCAATAAATACCATTGCTATGGTTTGGGGCCAATCATGGTCCCAGGGACAAATCGGGTATTGCCGCTTGTGGCCATATTCTTGCCAGCTTATCTTGATAAACCTGGCTGCCATACAACCCCAAGTCCCTTCAGACCAGGGCTCAATTCGGTTTATGTCCAAAAAATTGTTTTAAAGCATATTTAAAGGTAGCTTATAATGAGAGATAATGAAGTTAGGGAACAGGAGGCGATAAGGTGAAGTGCTCAGTCAAAGTCCAAAGGCTTTTAGTACTATTATTGATTATGCTTCAAATCGGGCTATTAGTGCCGGCACTTCAGGCTGCGGGACCAGTCATGACCATAAGCAAGTATTCCCTATCTGCGGATTCCATTAGTAAGGGTGAGGAGTTTTCTTTAACGCTGAGCATTAAAAATGAATCAGAACAAAGCCTAAGCCAAGTTCTGGCTGAGGTAGAAAATGCTTCCGGCTTTACCCTGGCGGACTCCCAATCCCAGATGGAGTTGGCTTCATCAATAGCCCCGGACCAATCCCGAACCTTTTCTATTGATATGGTATATCAGGGCGGAGGTGATGGTCAGCTTCCCCTTCGCTTTATCTATAATCGAGAAGGCTACTCCCACCCTATTAGCGAAGAAAAGTATTTTCCAGTTCCGATTGAGGGTGAATTAGGTGAGGCCGAGGCGGAAAGGGTAATAGCAATTGAAGATAAAGAAACCTTATATATGTCGGCAGGCAGCCAGGTAACAGCCAGTATCAAGCTAAAAAACCAAAAGGCTGACCAGCTGCAAGAGGTCTTGATTAAGGCTTCCTTCGCTTCTGAGGTCCCTTTTTCTTTTCCAGCGGAACAAATCTTTTATTTCCGCTCCTGGGCCGGGGGAGAGACCAAAACCATCCAGCTTAGCCTGGCCAGTTCGGATGAAGCAGCCTATGGCACCTATATTTTCCAATTGGATAGCCAGTACAGCAATGCTGCCGGAGAGAGTGGAAAGAACCAGGAGAATTGGTATATCAAGCTGCAGGATGCCCGGGTTCCACCCCAACTGGATATGGTTTGCCAACTGGACCCGGAGGACTGCCTAATAGCAGAAGAGGGGCTAAAGCTACCGATAAGCCTTAAGAATCAAGGACAAATAGCAGCCCGGGATATTACCCTGAGCTTGGAAAGATTGAGTACTGACGGTATATTCCTGAGCTCGGGCAGTAACAAACAATATCTGGATATTATTGGGGGAGGAAGGGAAAAGCAACTATACTATCTGTTGGAAAGGGATCCAGCCTTGTCCGAGGGCCTGTATTCTTTGCTGCTTAAGGCTGATTATACAGATCAAAAGGGGGAATCCTACCAGAGCCAATGGGAGATAGAACTGGAAGTAAAACCGGAAACCGGAGCAGAACTGATAGAAGGCTCGGTGGGCAGCCACCGCCCAGCTGGTTCGGCGAACGTAAGCCAGGTGCCACTAAGTCGTCTCAAGGTGGGAAATATAAGGTTTACTGGGGATATGAAGCCAGGCCAACTGATCAACCTTTATTGCACTTATTACAATACCGGCGTGGGCAGTTTAAGTAACCTGATAATAAAAATACAGGGGAACTTTGAAGCGCTTGATAAAACATTATTTATGGGTGATATGGTGCAGAACAGCAGTGGTTTTTATCAGACTGCTTTTAAGCCTCAGGAAGCCGGAGAAATCCTGGGCCAGCTGGTTTTTTCCTATCAGGATGAGTCCGGCGAACCACTGGTGTTAATGGAACCATTCAGCCTGAGTGTAGCTGCCGACCCTGTGCCAGCAGATATTGATGAGGTTAAGGATCCTAAGAGTATTAATTCCTGGTATATAATTATTCCCATCCTTTTGACCGGTGCTGCAACTGCTGGCTGGCAAGTACAGCGCAAGAAGCGGCAAAATTCGGAGGCCTAAACCCGGAGAAGCAAGATTTCCTGGCTTGGAAGCTTATTTTTACTTGCATTCACTGCCGTTTTATTATAAAATGGTCAAGTGCGCACAGGGAATGGTCACCCTGCCCACAAAATGAAAAAGCTCCTTGAAATGACCATCGAAAAAATGTATAATACACTTTGCGGGCGGGTGTAGCTCAGTGGTAGAGCCCCAGCCTTC
>CAZPSR010000190.1:0-4305 GCA_964589135.1 uncultured Syntrophomonas sp. | reverse complement strand
ATAAGGCTTCATAAAGGTTTTGAACCAGTATTATTGAGGTGGTATTGGGCAGCATGATGTGCTGTTCCATTCTTATGAAATTTAGTTTAAATTCTTGGCTACTAGACAAAATCCATCACTCCTAATTCATATCTGATTAGATTTTAACTGTAATATTAATAATTAACAACTAAAGCGGAAAAATCACGTTCCAAGTAGAATATTTATTGCTTAACGATGCACTTAAATTGGCTTCCTGGTACTGATTTGTCCAATTTTAGGGGAAAAACCTTGGGGCTAATCCTTACTGGCTCTATGCCTGGGACATAAGCGGCAATTAACTAAAATAATTAATGTCAGTGTCAGGTCTTGAAATATTGAGCCAGAATGGAGTGGCATAAAAATTACGGCTTATTATGCCACTTTCCATAAAAAAGCTCCCAAAAATAATTTTGCCTATTAGACTATAATTAAATATAATAGTACAGTAAGATAAAAAAAAATAATGATTACTGGTATGAGCCATTCTCATAGGCCGAATCTCTTTTCTCTTAAGTGAGATGCAAAGGAGCGGGGGAACCAATAATTGGGGTGAATTTCCGGTTGGGACCGGAATAGGGCGGCCCTTAGCCCGAATCCGTCAGCTAACCTCGCAGGCCAGAAGGGGGAAGTAATGGATGTTAATTCTGATGCTTAGCAGCAAGTTACTGCTTACACGCAACCATTAATAGCCCGCATTCATATCCCTTAAAAATCTTCTATGCCTCCAGTAGCCGCAAAATAGCGGTAAAAATAACTTATTGCGCAAATAGCGGCTGATCTGGAATTAATACCCCGGCAGCCTGTTTGCTCTTCAGCCATCTCAAGGATACCGCAATAATAAATCTATAATAGTAGGGAAATAATAAAGCCAATATATGCATCTTTATACAGATCAAGAGATCAGTAAAACTGAGCTTCAATGGTTATGCAGATCTTTGGCAATAAAGGAATGATAAGATGATCGAGGTAATAAAGCTGACCAAAATCTATGGCAACAACCCGGAAACAGCCCTGGAGATGATAAGAAAGGGGATTTCCAACCAGGAAATAAAAAAAGAAACCAGGCAAGTAGTGGGGGTACGAGAAGCCAGTTTTACTGTAGAAACTGGGGAGACCTTTGTAATTATGGGCCTTTCTGGCAGTGGAAAATCTACTTTGCTGCGTTGCGTCA
The DNA here is from genome assembly GCA_964589135.1 of uncultured Syntrophomonas sp. Taxonomy (GTDB): domain Bacteria; phylum Bacillota; class Syntrophomonadia; order Syntrophomonadales; family Syntrophomonadaceae; genus JAAYJK01. Next base: position 3,113 of record CAZPSR010000190.1, on the reverse strand, counting down.
ACCGCTTAATTAAGGCCAGCGCAGGACAGATACTTATTGATGGAGCAGACGTACTTACTATGACTGCCAAAAAACTGGAGGAATTGCGCAAAAGGAAAATGGCCATGGTTTTCCAACGCTTTGCTCTCTTGCCCCATCGCAATATCCTGGACAATGTTGCTTATGGACTGGAGGTTCAAGGGGTAAAACTGGAGGAACGTCAGGCCAAAGCTCGGGAAGTAATACAAATGGTAGGTTTGTCCGGATGGGAAGAAGCCTATCCCGATAACCTGAGTGGAGGAATGCAGCAACGGGTTGGCATTGCCAGGGCTTTGGCTACCGATCCAGATATTCTGTTAATGGACGAACCTTTTAGTGCCTTGGATCCATTGATACGCCAGGATATGCAGGAAGAGTTGATTGATATTCAGGAAAAGCTCCAGAAAACCATAATATTTATCACGCATGATCTGGATGAGGCGCTAAAAATAGGAGATCGTATTGCCTTGATGAAAGACGGTGAGATTGTTCAGACAGGCTCGCCGGAAGAAATACTGCTTTCTCCGGCCAGTGAATATGTAGCCCGTTTTGTGGAGAATGTTAATCGTTCTTTGGCTCTTACTGCGGCTTCGGTGATGGTCAGACCGCGCTATGTAGTTCATCCTAAGGATGGTCCCCGGACAGCTCTCATTTTTATGGAAAAGCATGGCTTGTCTACTCTGTTTGTGGTAGATCGCTTTGGAAAACTAAAGGGCTATATAAGTGCTGAGGGGGCCTCTGAACTAGCGGCCCAAGGAATAAAGGATTTGGCCGCCATCATACAGGATGATATGCCTACTACCCATCCCGACACTCCCTTATCTGATCTGTTGGATGTAATGGCCTATACCAAAGTACCCATAGCGGTTATTGCTGAGGATAGTAAACTGCAGGGAACCTTGGTCAGGGGTTCGGTTATTGCCGGCCTGGCAGGTGGAAGGGGGCAAAGCGATAATGGATAGAATACCGAGAGTCCCGTTGGCGGAATGGACCGATACCTTTATTGCCTACCTGCAGACTAACTTCGGCTCCAGCACCCAGGCCTTTGCCGATGGTCTGGAGGGACTTATCAAAGGACTGCAGGGTTGGCTGATTGCTAGGCCAGCGGAATTGATAATACTAATTATAACCCTCTTGGCTTGGCGTCTGGCCGGTAAGAGAGTGGCCGTATTTACTGTCTTGGGTTTATTCTTTATATACAATCTAGGCCTATGGATAGTGACTATGGAGACTATAGCTATGGTAATATCAGCTGTCCTGCTCTGTATGCTCATTGGTATACCCTTAGGCATTTTGGGGGCTAAGAGCCTCACTGCTCATCGCATTATCATGCCCATCCTTGATTTTATGCAGACTTTGCCCGCTTTTGTATATCTGCTGCCAGCTATCCCCTTTTTTGGATTGGGGGTAGTGCCCGGGGTAATTACTACTATAATCTTTGCCATGCCTCCGGTGATCAGGTTGACCGACTTGGGTCTTAAACAGGTACCGGAAGAGCTTATAGAACTGGGCAAATCATTTGGTTCAACGTTCTGGCAGATGCTGGTCAAAATTGAGCTTCCACTGGCTAGATCGACTATGCTAGCGGGTATTAACCAATGCATAATGCTGTCCCTATCCATGGTGGTTATCGCCTCCATGATTGGGGCCAAAGGTTTGGGCGGAATAGTATGGAGAGCTATACAGACCCTGAATATGGGTGCAGGATTCGAGGCTGGGGTGGCGATTGTTATTCTTGCCATTATTTTGGATAGGATAACCCAGAATTTAGGTACTACCAAAAAAGGAAAGGAGTCGATTTAGTTTGTTGCAGAGGAAAAAAGTGATTCTATTGCTGACTTTACTGGTATTTGCGATGTTCAGTGTAGTTGGATGCGGAGGAGGAGAGACGAATACTCCAGATGAAGGTGCCAGTGTAAAAGACAAGTTCGGTGGCAGGATAATTGGGATTGATCCTGGGGCTGGACTTATGGTTCAAAGTGAACTAGCTTTGACCGAATACAACCTGGACTATGAACTGATGGAAGGCAGCGATGCTACTATGGTAGCCACCTTAAAGCAGGCCATAGACAATGACCAGTGGGTAGTAGTAGCAGGTTGGGCTCCCCGCTGGAAATTTGCCGCCTGGGATTTAAAGTTTTTAGATGATCCGAAGGGGGTTTATGGAGAAGCTGAAACTATTAATACCATAGTTCGCCAAGGACTCAAAGAGGATTTACCTGAGGTATATGAAGTTTGTGATAATTTCCAATGGGGTGATGCTGATATAGGGTCAGCCATGGCTCTGGCTGATGAACTGAACGATGATGTAATGGCTGCCCGGCAATGGGTGCAGGCCAATCAAGACCTGGTTAACAGCTGGTTGCCAGAGGGTTATGACGCTGGAACCCTGGTGGATAATCCCAGTAAAGAACAAGTGACCCTATTATATGTGGAATGGGCCTGTGCTCGGGCTGAAACCCACGTAATGGCTGATGTACTTCAAAACATAATGGGCTATGAGGTAGAGTTGATGTCGGTAGGTGCAGCTGCCATGTACGAGGGTCTGGCTGCTGGACAGGGAGATGCCACCTTCACCGCCTGGCTGCCCCTTACCCATGGAGAATACATGAATCAAGTAGGGGATCGGGTCGAAGACTTGGGGCCCAACTATGAAGGAGCCAGAATAGGTCTGGTAGTGCCCACCTATGTGGATATTGATTCCATTGAAGACTTGAACAATTAAGCAAAACAGTACTGAAAAAGGGGAATGAAAGGGGCCGATCTTAAGCAGAGCGGCCCTTTCTTTAGGTTCCTGGGGGCCTCCACAACCCTTGATTCGTTTATAAAGGTATATGGTGATCGAAGTAGTTTATATTCATGGCTTCGCGTACTTCCACCATGGTTTCCTGGGCTTCCAAATGGGCTTTGCGGGTGCCCTCCATAAGTATTTCTTTCAACTGTTGAGGGGTTTCTAGGTATTTTTCCCTTCTTTCCCGCATGGGTTGAAGCATGGTATTAAGCTGATGAGCTAAGCGGTTTTTACAGGCTACACAGCCGATACTCCCACCCTGGCAATCTGCCTCAATTTCGCTGGCCTCACTGGCATTAAATAC
>CAZPSR010000189.1:0-4351 GCA_964589135.1 uncultured Syntrophomonas sp. | reverse complement strand
AGTAAATAAGAACGGAGCCATCTTGATTTTGGCTTGCCATAAAAAAGCAGGTTTTAGGTAATTGACATACTGTTCCGCTGTAAAAGGCTTCCAGTCCGCTTCTGGAGAGGTTCTCAACTTACCTTTTTGCTTTATCCTGACCCGGGTTATTCTCTCTTTTCCTACTACTCCTGTAGATCTCAGCCATTTCTGCACCACCGCCGGCAAAAGCTGCAGGTCTTCTTCCTTTATTACCTGCTCTTTCCCGGGGTTCATGCCTTCAGAAAACTTTTTGATTTCTATCTCCAACTGCCGCTGCCTTAAGTAACTCAAGGATAAAAGAACGATCATTAGAATGATTATAAAATCTACCAAATAAAAAAAAACCATCTACGACACTCCTATCTCGAATAAATGGGGATAATTGCAAAAAACCTAAAAATCCTGGTCCTAGGCCTGCAAAAACCTGCTATTATTATAACTCATAAGAACTGCCAATATATCGCTTTACCTAAACATAAACCGAATCCTGCACATAGGGCTATCAACGTCTGGTTCATTGAGAGTTTTTGGCATAAGCTGCAATACTTATTGGCCATAAGACGAAAAAATTATTAAGCAAAATCCTCAACTGCTTTTGGTGCATAAATATGTAGGAAGTCATTTGATCCAAGATAGTCAGACCCTTCGGGCACTACTGATGTTCCCGCGTCCCACCTTAAAATGTAAATAAACCTGTCGGCTGATTAACCGACAGGTTTGTTAAAACATCCACAGAAGAGCTTAACCGCAGGAGGAACAGGAGTCACAACCTCCACCCATGGGAGCCTGTTTCTCTGCCCTTAACTGCAGGAATACCTGGGAGCCACTTTTAAATGATGAGAGGATAAAGGGTCCAAACTGATCATAAAGACCATTTTCTACCACAAATTTAAGACCATCATGTTCCTCTACCCGGTCTCCTTCTCCTGGCCCATCCAGGACCAGATTAAAAGACATGCCACCTCAACCGATGCGGCCGGTAATACGCAAATTATCGCCCTTAAGGTTTTGTTCCTCCATCAATTGTTTCAGATCATTGATAGTGGAAGCTTCAGTTCTTATAAGTTCCATATCTATCACTCCTTTGCCTTAATAGGGTATTCAATATAACTCTATGCTTATATTAGCATCCATTTCATGCTAGTACAAGCTATTTTAGGAATTGTACCATAATTTACTTTGGCTTCAAAACGTTTATAGATTTTACTTGGAGTTATAATCCTAAAAAAGTATTTGACCATCTGTTTATCTTGAGATAATCTGATTTAGACTCGAAAGATACCTCAAGGCAAATATTAATGTGGTATAATATTAAATTCTGGCGAACCGCGGAAACCAGTTTAATTATTTTTAACGATTTGAATATTTTTTATTCTTGTACCATTTTTACTTTAGATTTAAAGGGAGTGCCGAAATGGATCGTTCTATGGAAATGAAAGAAGGCAATATCGGCCGCTTACTCTGGAGTTTTTCTTTACCTGCTATTGTAGGCATGTCAGTAAATGCCCTCTATAATATAGTCGGTCGCATATTTGTCGGCCGGGGTATTGGATCTATAGCTATTGCAGCTACCACGGTAGCATTTCCTTTAATGGTAGTTTTAATGGCAGTATCGATTTTAATAGGTGTGGGAGCCACTGCCTTAATTTCCATTCGACTAGGGGAAAACAGGCTGGAGGCGGCAGAAAAAATTGCGGGTAATGCTGTTACCATGATAGTCTTGCTGCCCGCTTTTATTGCCATTTTGTTCCTAGTTTTTACTGAGCCGGTTTTAATAGTTTGTGGAGCCAGTCCGGAAGTAATGCCTTATGCCCGGGATTACACCCAGATCATTATGCTGGGGGCGGTTTTTGGCTCTTTCAGTATGGGAGTGAACAATTTCATCCGGGCCGAAGGCAACCCCACTATGGCCATGTATACCCAATTATTAGGAGCCGCTGCCAATATTGTCCTGAACTATATCTTTATATTCCCCCTGGGATGGGGGATAAAGGGTTCAGCCTTAGCTACCATATTAGCCCAGCTCCTTTCCTCCTTATGGGTTTTAAGTTATTTCCTGCGGGGCAAAAGCCTGGTTAAGCTCAGACTGGCCAACCTGCGACCCAGCTGGCCCATCCTTTCCAGTATGATGGCCATTGGTTTTGCTCCTTTTGCTATGCAAATTGCCTCCAGCATACAACAGGTTATTCTAAATAAAACCCTTTTAAATTATTCAGGAGATCTGGCTCTTTCCGCCATCGGCATAATAATGAGTATAGCCACCATGTTGTTTATGCCAGTTCTGGGGTTGGCTCAGGGAGCTCAACCTATCATTGGATTTAATTATGGAGCCCGGCAATACCAGCGAGTGGCTAAAACTTGGCAACTGGCAGTGGTAGCGGCTACTCTTATTGCTCTATTGGGCTACCTGGTCCTACGCCTCTGGCCCCAGGAATTGGTGGGCCTTTTCAGCGAGGGGGATATGGCCCTTACTTCCCTGACGTCCCACGCTATGCTGATTTATATGGCCCTGATACCCATAGTAGGCTTTCAAGTAGTAAGCTCCACCTATTTCCAGGCTGTGGGCAAGGCCAGGCAGGCAGCGGTCTTAAGCCTGTCCCGGCAGGTCTTGTTTTTTATTCCCTTGCTGCTTATTTTACCCCGCTTTTGGGGGGTGGAAGGGGTATGGCGGGCAGCGCCAATTGCTGATGCCCTGGCGGTTTGCCTATCTGCCAGCATGATGTATTATGAAATACGTAAACTCAAACGAGAAGGGGAACCGGCCTTGTCAAATGAATAGCTCTATTGGGGTTGACCCCTGGCCTGCTGCTAATCCTGGGCCAAACTCATTACTAGAAGCAGCAGGCCAGATAATAGCTTATTATCTGTTCCTCATACATCCAAACCAGCCAGGCGGCAGCAGCCAGGAAAGGGCCGAATTTAATGGCGGTTTTGCGTCCAGCCTTTCCAGTGATTAATAGAGCCAGAGCCCAAACACCTCCCATGAGGGAAGAAATTATGAAGACCAATAAAATCCCCGGTATACCTACAAAAGCACCGATAACTGCTCCTAGCTTGATATCGCCCCCACCCATGCCCCCTCTGGATATGAGGGCTACTATAAAAAACACCCCGCCCAATCCCAAGGCTCCCAGAAAAGAATCCCAGAAACCCATGGTAAATAAACTCATTATGAGCCCCACCACCAGGGCTGGATAGCTAATCAGATTGGGAATTATACCTTCTTCAATATCAGTGAAAGCGACTGCAACTAAAATCCCGGTAAAAACTAACCCAGCCAGGGTAGTTGGATTCCAACCATAAGTCCCATATATGATCCCAAACAAGACGGCGGTCAGGATCTCCACCAGGGGATAACGGATAGATATGGGCTGTAAACAGTAGCGACACTTGCCCTGGTTTATGCAGTAGCCTAAAACCGGGATCAGCTCTGCTGCTCCCAGGGGGTGCTTACAGGCCGGACAATGACTACGGGGCCCAAATATGGACTCCCCTCGCGGCAGGCGATAGATAATTACATTCAAAAAAGACCCTACAATAAGACCAATTAGAAAGAACATGGAAAAAACCCCTAACCTTTTGACTATTACAACAGCCATTTAGATCATTATAGTTGCTTTCTTGAAAACTATATACTCGAAAACTAATCCCGGGAATTGGGAGCTATAGCTGTATTTTTATAAATGGATGCCAATTGGGTGTTTATCCTCCCTGGCAGATAAGTAATTGAATCCTATTTAGCTTAAGGCCTTTAGCCTTTAGCGTCCAATATGTACTACTGCCAGGAGTTAGAAACAGAGGCTGGGACTTTAATTGAGTTTATTGCGGGTGGCCAGGCTAAAAATGTTTTCCTATTCTCCTCCTCCTTCACCTGACCCATCGTCAACTGTAATTTCGAATTGATCTGAAATACCACCTGCTCCAGCGGTTTGGGCAACATACACCTCATAGGGAAAATTATTCTCGGGGTTCTCGGGTGCTTTATCCAAATATCCCTTTGTTGTTAGTACACCCATCATATCGTCGGTGTCATCCCCTGGAGTAATGTCCCCATTCAATACCGCCAATTGGGCGGCTTTTTCTATCATCATAATATTAGCCTGATTAGCCTGTTCTTTAGCATTTTGTACAGTAGCAGTGTAACGCGGCACCGCTATCGCTCCAATAATGGCTAGAATAACCATAACCACGATTAGCTCCACCAAAGTAAAACCTTTTTCCTTCCTTTTCAGGTTACGGATTTTCAGCAACACAGTTAAATCTCCCCTTCCTCATTAAATCATATCCAACCAGGAGTAGACCCATGGGTTAACAATAGTCCATCCCCTTT
>CAZPSR010000188.1:0-4367 GCA_964589135.1 uncultured Syntrophomonas sp. | reverse complement strand
GGGGATATGAGCCACCGGGATTTTTACCTAACATCCCTTGATCTGCGGATAAAGAACCAGCAAGTTCAATTGGATAAGGCCATAAAGACTTCAAACACCCTTCGAATCAGGGTGCTAGATGCCACTGTTAAGCGAAAGATCCTGGAAAGCTTAAAAGACCAGAAGTTCGAGGAATACCGTCATCTACTTGCCCAGGCAGAACAAAAGGTTTTGGATGAAGTAGGCATCTCTGCTTACTGTCGCCAGGAAATGAATTAAAGGAAAAAGCCAAGAGTGAAAGGAGGTGAGACATGTTAAAGACCGAAGCCTATCTTGGCTACCACTTGCCTAGCTTGCCGGGAAGCAAAAGCAACCAAGGTAGCCCGGAGAACAATTATACCCGGAATACTAACAGTAGCCATAGCAAGTTTGCCGCAATATACCAAAACCTTTTGCTATCAGCCCCCAGTGCTAGACTTAAGGTTAAAGGCAAGGAGGCTAGTCCCAGTAAAGCTGCTATTGGTACCGACCGACTGGTATGGCCAAAGACCAAGGCGAAGCCAGATGCGGCGAGTAAAGTAGATCAAAGCCCGGAGGAGTGCCCGGTTGTGTTTATGGTTAGCGGAGAACTGATACCAGCTGGGAATAAAGCCATTCACTTAACTGCCAGCACTGGGAACCAGAAGACCGGGGAACAGAAGTTCAATGCTGGGGATGCCAAGGGTTTAAATAATGCCCAGTTTAGTAATCGCACAGCCATGCCACTCACGGCAGATCTTATCCAGCTGGCAAGGCCGCTAGAGCAAATAGTGGGGCCGGTAGGGGAAAAGGGAGTCAGCAGGAGCCAAGCTCAGGCTGCCCAAGAGCCAACGGTGGCTAAGGATGACCTTAAGCAGCAGCTGGCTAGGCCGCTGGAGCAAAAGGTGGGGCCGGGAGGAGAAGCCAGCAGGGTCACCACGAGTCCGGCCCAGTCCTTAAGTACAGGCACCATCACCAAGGTTGATGATCATTTTGGATATTTGGAGTCCCAGGGAAAACCAATCAAGGCCTCAGCAGCAGATGCCTCGACTGGAATGGAGCCAAATGCAATGGACCTTAAGCAGCTGGTCTCACTGGGGAAAACCGGGCTGGAAGGACCCCAGATGGCGGCCGAAAAGGCCTCAATGTCAAACTCCCAGATAGACCTTATTGTGAACCATATGGCAGCCCAAATCAAAGGCGGAGCATCCAGGGTGGAAATTCATCTCCAACCGGAATATTTGGGTAAAATCCAAATCTTGGTGCAATCTAATGAGAGCTTAATATCGGTTCAAATCCTGACCCAAACTGGTGAAACATTGAACCTGCTAAATGCAAACTGGCACCATATCAAGGAAGCTATCGAACAACAAGGAATCAAGCTAAATGAGGTAAGTATAGATCTGGCTGATCAGGAGATGCAGGATAATCGCTCAGGCCATGGATACCCAGAGGAAAGCCAAGTTGACCATTCATATGGAGAAGCAAGAAACATTTACGATGATTTCGATAATAAAGGAACCCAAGAACAGCATTATTCAGATTCATATAATCTGCTAAACATACTGGCCTAGGAGGTGAATAAATGTCTGATATATTACCGATAACTCCGACCTCATCAGTTAATTCAACTGTACCTGTTGCGGAATCAAAAGAGTTAGGTAAATACGAATTCTTAAAAATACTGGCGGCAGAGATGCAAAATCAAGATCCGACCAATCCTACCAGTAATACCGAATTTATTAGTCAATTGGCGCAATTTACTTCTCTGGAGCAAATGCAAAACATCTCCGATGCCTTAAACGCCTCACTTCTGATGCAATCAGCCGGGCTTATCGGAAAGAGTGCTTTAGTGGAAGATGGAATTCAAGGAAAGGTAGAATCCATACTAATCAAGGATGCTATTCCTTACGCCGTAATAGGAGAACATACTGTACCGGTAAGTACTATAAGTAAAATAAGCGAAGGATGTGGTACGGAGTGAGATGGTCTTGAATAGAATAGATCATTTTAACCCAATTTTGCCGCCAGATTTCCTAGTAAGGGAAACTAGCCGGAGCAAGGCCAGTAATTCCCCTGGAAACTTTAAGGATGTTCTCCAGCAAGTATCAGATACCATAAAATTCAGCAATCACTGCCAAAAAAGACTGGAACAAAACAAAATCCAGCTTAACCAGCAGCAGATTGAGCAACTCCACCGGGCGATAGCCAAAGCGGCAAGCAAAGGATCCCAGGAGTCATGCGTTATTATGGAAGATATGGTGTTTATTATTAACGTTGCCAACCGAACTGTTAAAACCGTTGTGGATGGGCAGAGGATGAAAGAAAATGTGTTTACCAATATTGACAGTGCAGTAATCATATAGGCCGGACCTCTCTGAGGAAGTCTATATCTTTTGCTTGTAACCCGGACATAAAGTATCAAGGAGGTCGATTTAAAATGATGCGTTCACTATATTCGGCAGTTTCAGGATTGCACGTGCACCAGACTAAAATGGATGTTCTGGCTAACAACATTTCCAATGTAAATACTACCGGTTTTAAGAAAGGGCAAGTGACCTTCCAGGAGGTGCTTAATCAGACCATAAAACCTGCCCAGCAAGGTGTCAATAATGGGGGTGGTATCAATGCTCAACAAGTTGGATTGGGAGTTGCGTTAGGTTCTATTACCAACATTCAGACCCAGGGGGCTCCGTCTACTACCGGCAACAGCACCGATCTGATGATACAAGGTGAGGGGTATTTTGTGCTCACCGATGGAGATAACCACTACTTTACCCGGGCTGGGACTTTTTGTGTGGACAACAATAACTATTTGGTGAATTCAGCTAATGGAATGATTGTTTGTGATGAAGATGGGGATCCAATTGAGCTTAGATTTTACGGCGGAAACATCAGTGTGGCTGCCGATGGAACCATAGCCTATATGAAAACTAATGGCCAACCCGCAACCTACGGGGATGCAGTCGGTCTAGCCACCTTTTCCAACTATGCGGGATTGCTGAAGATGGGGGAGAATATGTATGTTGAAAGCCCGGCCTCCGGGACAGCCAATCTAACTTCACCCGGAGACGATTCCGCCGGCATTTTGATGGCGGGATTTTTGGAAATGTCTAATGTGGATTTAGCCCAGGAGTTTGTGGATATGATTATTGCGGAAAGGGGATTTCAAGCCAATTCCAAATCAATACGAACCGCAGATGAGATGTTGCAGGAACTAATAACTATGAAGAGATAATGCAAGTATTAGCACAGAAGAAGCGTTGAGGCTTCTTCTGTGAAATACCAGGTTAACCAAGGAGGGCAAAATACGATGAATGTACCAAATGATGGGAAAAATAGGAATACGTCCAAATTTATTAAAGTGTCTTTATGTGTAGTAATTCTCCTGGCCGCTTGCTTCTTTGGATATTTTAACCAGCCCATAATAAACGCAGCCACCTCATGGTCACAAGAAGAAATCAAGAGTATGACTTTGCCCAGTATGACCGTAAACTTGGCTGATCTTAACCGGCATGGATACCTTAAAACCACCATAACTCTGGAGTATGTTGCTTCCAAACAACTAGAAAAAGAATTAGAAGAAAAGAGCTACAAGGTCAGGGATACCATACTTAAAGTGCTAAGAAATACTACTTCGCTTGCTTTGAGCAATCCACAAGAAACAGAGCTGCTGAAAGTGGAATTATCTTCCGAAATAAATTCCACTTTGACTGCCGGGAAAATAACGGGAATATATTTCAGTAAGGGGGTATGTAACCTTACCGAGGAATAGCTAAAAGGAATGGTAAATATGGTTCAAGAAAAGGAGACCAGCAACAATCAGGTAAAGAAGGCGCATTTTTCCTTGTTGCAGTGTTTTCCGGTTGAAGATACCAAAGCAGATATGAGTATACTCGATGAGATTGAACTCGAACTAGAGGTTGAGTTGGGGAGCGCCCTTCTGACCCTTAGAGATGTAATAGATCTGCAGGAGGGCCAGGTTATAACCCTGAATAGAATCGCAGGGGATAATGTTGATTTAAGAGCAAATAAACAGTGGTTGGCTCTGGGAGAAGTATTGGTGCTGAATGAAGTATTAGGTATAAGGATAAGTTCATTTAACTTGATCGAAGAACAAGCTGACAGGAGTGAAGAATAGTATGGATTCCAGCATCGCTGAAGCCATAATAAGACTTGTGGTCTGTCTGCCTGTGGTTGTGCTTATGGCCTATTTATTCATCAAGTTCGGCCTGGCGAAAAACTATCTGAGACGCCAGGGTCATATGGAAATCATGGAGCAAATAGCCCTGGCTCCCAAAGCTACTTTAAGTATTGTTAAAGTCGGCAACGAGCATCTGCTTTTGGCTGCCAGCGAAGCAGGCATTAGT
>CAZPSR010000187.1:0-4371 GCA_964589135.1 uncultured Syntrophomonas sp. | reverse complement strand
AAAAGCTCTATAAGAACTGCACAGCCCACTCTATCATCTAAAGCTTTGGCCATATACCCTGAAGGCATCTCCTCCACCCCCAGCTCAAATAACAAGTCCTTGGCCATTATACCACCTCCTCTTCGGCCAGGAATTCCCGGCGCAGGTTTTCATCTTTTAACAGAGGATAGCCCATTTTCTTTCTTTGTTCCAAATAGCCTCCAGCTACTATCCGGGCTAGGTTTCGGACTCGGGCTATATATCCGGTTCGCTCGGTAACGCTTATTGCTCCCCGGGCATCCAAGAGGTTGAAGAGATGGGAGCATTTCAATACATAATCATAGGCCGGCAATACCAGGGCCTTTTCCACCACTCTTAATGCTTCCTTTTCACACAGGTTAAACATGGTAGTGAGAGTGGCCACATCGGCTACCTCAAAGTTATAATGGGAATGCTCTACTTCCCCTTGATGATGGACGTCAGCATAGCGTATGCCCTCCACCCATTCAATATCATATACGCTTTCCTTGTTCTGTATATACATGGCGATCCGCTCCAGCCCATAAGTAATTTCTGCACAGACCGGAACGCAATCAAAACCGCCGCACTGCTGAAAATAGGTAAACTGGGTTATTTCCATGCCATCCAGCCAAACCTCCCAGCCCAAGCCCCAAGCTCCCAGGGTGGGAGACTCCCAGTTGTCCTCCACCAACCTGATATCATGTTGGTCAGAATCTATCCCTAGATTTCTTAGACTATCCAGGTACAAATCGATCACATTATCCGGAGATGGCTTTAATATCACCTGATACTGATAATAATGCTGCAAACGATTGGGGTTCTCTCCATATCTTCCATCAGTAGGCCGGCGAGAAGGTTCCACATAAGCCACTTTCCAGGGTTCAGGTCCCAATGAACGTAAAAAAGTGGCGGGATTCATGGTTCCGGCCCCTTTTTCCAGATCATAAGGCTGCTGGATTATGCAGCCTTGTTGACCCCAGTATTTCTCCAAGCCCAATATTATTTCTTGAAAGTTCATAAACTACCTCCTCAAAAATATAAATACCCGCCCCTGTACAGGGACGGGTATTACCCGCGGTTCCACCCTGGTTGGTTGTTACACCCACCTTGTTCATCCAGGCTTTACTAACCTTAAAGGCTTTCCTCCTGACAGTTCCAAAGCGCCTTCAGAAGAAATCTCTGCCGGTTTTCACCTACCCCGGCTCTCTGTCAGAGAATAATCTTTCCTACTCCTCTTTTTCATCACCGTAAAAATATAAAATTCTGAAATAAGTTTATCAACCAAGTCTAGCTGGTGTCAATGCCTATTAGAGCATAAGCTGCATTATTATTAAGTTGGGACAGGGGGACAGGTTGGGACAAGGAACCTGTCCCCCTGTTCCCTTTATATCATCATTCTGGCCTTTAATTGTTTGATGGTGGAACTCAAATGAAATTTTCTTTCCAGGTGGTATTCCAAGTAGGCTTCCAGCAGGTTTTCCAACTGTGATAGGGATTTAGGCGAGGCTTTGACCCGGCTGAGAGTGTTCAGGTTAGTCCGTTGCAAAAGGCGCAAGATGGCCAGGGTCTGGGCTGAGATCGGATGAATAGGCTCGGAACTGTTTCGACAGCCCTCACATATGGCTCCCCCAGCAGCTAAATTAAAGGCCTTGAGCTCTTTACTTCCACAGTTAACACAAGAATCCAGGACCGGCAAATATCCCAGGCTGAGCAGTAGTTGAAGTTCAAAATGCCTGATAACCAAAGGATTAACCCCCCATTGGTTGATATAGTCCAGAATCTGCAAGGTGTGCTGATATAAATCGGGCAAAGCCATTTTATCCAATAAGGACTTATCCAGTAATTCCATAAGGTATACGGCATAAAGCAGGCGGGATATATCCTCCCGGGTATTGGCATAAAATTCCATCAACCGGCCTTGAGTTATCAACTCCATTTCCCGGCCCCGGTGGAAATATAATAAAGAATGGCAAAAGGGCTGTACACACGCCCGCAGACTGCTTTTGGGCTTCTTTATGCCCCGGGCCACTGCACTTACCTTGCCTTCTTTTTCGGTAAAAACATGGACAATTTTATCGCTTTCTCGATAATCCATATTTTTTAAAATAATAGAAGGGCTCTGATAATACGAAGTACTCATTTTATCCAACCTGCTCCCTTAACTTAGCCCGAGGCCGTAGCCAGGTAGATAGGCTACCAGGATCAATAATGGCATTAGATTTCTTGGTCATCCAGCTATAATAATCTTTGCTAGACCCCATGGCTACTTGGCATAAATCCTGTGCATCCATGTAATGACAAAAGTTGTTCATTGGTTTTCTTACAGCATCCTCCAGCTTCCCTCTTTTGAGGGCAGCCTAACATTTCACACTCTGTATTTTGAAAAGGTAGTACTTGGCACCACTTATGCTTCATCCCCTTCAGTTATGGTCCTATTTAACTAGCTTTTGCGATCTATAAGCCTGCAATAGTTCCTCCGCATTGCTGCTGCCGATTCGCTTAACCCCGGCCTGTATCAGTTCCAGGGCAAATTCCCAGGTTTTAATGCCACCACTTGCCTTCACTTTTAGTTCTGGTTTTTTAAATTTGTTGATTATCTTTATATCATCCAGACTTACTCCCCGACTGGCCAAGCCAGTTGAAGTTTTTATATAATCAGCCCCCGCATCGCCTACCAGCGCAGTAATCTGCTTTAATTCCTCCACTGTAAGCAGAGCGGTTTCAACTATCATTTTTAAAGTATAGTCAAATTCACCTTTCAGCTGCTCCAGCAGCTTTATTTCCTGGGCAAGCACATGGTAATCCCGGTCTTTCACTCTTCCCACATTGATTACCACGTCCAGTTCATTAGCTCCATCCTTTAAGGCTATTAATGCCTCCTGCTCTTTAGCCCTAGCTGGAATAGCCCCCAAAGGGAAAGCTATTACCGTAGCCAGACCTACCCGGCTCCCTTGCAAAACCTGGCTGGCCAGGCGGACCCGAACCGGATTAATACAAACAGCAGCCATTTCTAATTCGGCTGCTCTTTGGCATAGTTTTATTATATCTTCTTTCCTGCTGTCAGCTTTAAGATTGGTGCTGTCCAAATAGGAAGCCAGCATAAAAACCAACTCCAATCAGGCCTGGGCTTATAGTTGATATCCCAATTGCCTTAAATTACTTTCGCTATCCCGCCAATTTTTCTTGACCTTTACCCACAACTCCAAATATACTGATTGTTTAAGCAGTTGTTCAATATCTATACGAGCCTGCTCCCCGATTTGCTTGAGCATTTGCCCATTTCTACCGATTACTATTCCCTTTTGGGAATCTCTTTCCGTATATATTACCCCTCTTAAATAAATCTTGCCCCCCCTCTGGGTTTTGAATTCTTCAATTTCCACCGCCAGGGAGTGGGGTATCTCATCCCGGGTCAGCATTAAGGCTTTTTCCCTGATCAACTCACTGATTAGGAAAGAAACCGGCTGATCAGTCATATCATCCTCGGGATAGTACAAAGGACCTGAGGGTAAGTAAGCCAAGGTTTTATCCAATAACTGAGATAAATTGGTGCCAACTGCAGCTGAAACGGGAACTATCTCGGCAAAGCTCATCTGCGCAGTAAAAGGCGCAATAAACTCAGGCAGGTTTTCTTCACAACTCAAATCCATTTTGTTAACCACCAGGAATACCGGAACCGGAGAATGCTGCAGAAAATTTATGATGAATTCTTCGCCTCCGCCATAAGGCCGGGTAACATCGGTAATATAATATATCAGATCAACCTCCTGCAAGCTGCGAGTTGATACCTTAACCATATACTCACCCAACCGGTGCCGTGGTTTATGGATGCCGGGGGTATCTACAAAGATAATCTGGCCTTGATCACAGGTGTAAATACCCTGCAGACGGTTACGGGTGGTCTGAGGCTTCTCAGAGACAATAGCTATTTTTTCTCCTATTATGGTATTGATTAGAGTAGATTTACCCACATTGGGTCGGCCTACTAGGCTAACAAATCCTGATTTCAAAAATATTAACCCTCCTGTTTTGATAACTTAAATGCTTGTGGCAATAAGTCACTCAGAAGCCACTCTTCCCATTCATCCTGTTCATTACCCAGTATAATCTGTAAATGGGGAGCAAATTCTGCCAGTACCTGCAGGCAGGCTCCACAGGGATAAATATATCCCTTTCCACTGCCTTTTACTGCTATGGCTTGAAATTCCCGTTCACCCTGGTTGATTGCATTAAACAGAGCCGTGCGTTCGGCACAGATACTTAAACCATAGGAAGAATTCTCAATATTACTCCCAGTATATACCTGTCCCGATTTACTTAACAAGGCAGCCCCCACCTGGAAATCGGAATAAGGTGAATATGAATTCTGCT
>CAZPSR010000186.1:0-4380 GCA_964589135.1 uncultured Syntrophomonas sp. | reverse complement strand
GGCATTTGCGTAATGACGCAGAGAATCGCCTTTTTGGTTCGCTCTGAAACCCCGGGTATCCGGGGTTTTTTATATATAGCTGGGATAGTTTAAAGACCCTTGGTATAATGATTACAGTAAGTGCCGGCAGGCAGCAATAAGAATTTAAGAACTTAACCCCCGGCACCAGTAAGGGGTAGCAGGCAATGAAAATAATAGTTGGATTAGGCAACCCGGGCCAAAAATACCGAGATACCAGGCATAATTTAGGCTATCGGGTGATTGAAGAATTAGCCCGAAGATATCGAATTGAAAAAGAAGAATGCAAGTTTGATTCCGTTATCGGGCATCTTAGAATAAATGGCGAGCGAATATTAATAGTAAAACCGCTCACTTATATGAATCTTAGCGGCAAGGCGGTACAGTCCCTTTTGCGATTTTACAAACCAGAGCTTTCCGGGCTAATAGTGGCCTATGATGACATGGATTTAGAGCCGGGTCGAATCCGACTCCGCTCTAGTGGTGGAAGCGGGGGACATAAAGGAATGGCTTCTATTATTGAGAGGCTGGGCAGTGAGGAGTTTTCCCGGCTTCGTATTGGTATCGGTCGTCCCCCCCAGCAGTGGACAGTGGAATCCTGGGTATTGAGCAAGACCAGAAGCGATGAGCAGGAACTGCTGGAAAATGCTATTCAAGAAGGGGCTGAGGCCCTGATTGAATGGGTAAAAGCAGGCATAGTACAGGCTATGAATAAGTATAATTAACCAGGGGGTAAAGCCTTCTGCTTGAGCAGATGGATAATTGGTCCTATTCCTACTCCTAGTACAAGGATAAAAGACTAAGAGGATAATTAGGCTATAGAGCGCAGAGATTGTCGGGTGATCCCTTACCCGACCCTTTTGCTGTGCATATTTTACCCCACTGATAAATCTAAAGCTGCAGGTGGTTTTACTTGCGGCTAGGCTTGGAGGATTACGGTTGGAAGGCAGTATTAATATTATAAAGGAAATCAATGAGTGTTTGGAGCAAAAGAAGAATGTAATCCTGAGCGGTTTATCAGGTATGTCCAGGGCCTATTTTATCCAACAATTGCTGGGCAGCAGAGGGGGAACCTGGTTTTGTCTAGTCTCAGCCGAAGAAAAGGCCTTTGATTTGAGTCAGGAATTGGCCCAATTCATTGATCGCCAGCAAATCTTCTTGTTCTTAGGTCGGGATTATGTACCAACCAAAGAAAACTATACCCTGGCTGAGCAGGAAAGGATGGCATCACTACAGGAATGTGTCTTACATCCCCGGCGGCGCCGGGTAATAATAGCTACACCGGGAGGGATCATGTACAAAATGGATTCTCCCCAACGGATCAAGGAACAGTTGCTGCGCTTAAAGCCGGGCCAGGAGCTGGTTTGGGAGGAGGTCTTAAGGCAACTGATTGATAATGGCTATACCCGAGTGGATACGGTGAATAATCCGGGCGAGTTTGGGCAACGGGGCGGGATTATCGATGTTTATCCACTGGGTCAGCCCCGGCCTCATCGCCTGGAATTGTTCGGAGATACCATTGAGTCAATTCGCAGCTTTGATCCAGAGAGCCAGAGGTCTCTGGGCCCGGAAGCCATCATCCATATAGGGCCAGCCCGGGAAGGGGGCAATATGGCCCAATACAGTATATTTGATTATCTTCATCAAGATACTGGTCTCTTGCTGGATGAACCTCGGGAGATATTGAAGAGTTTAGATGATCAGATCAGACGCTGGCAGGATGCGATAAAAGAAGCGCCAGACAAGGCTCAGGAACTAAAAGGCTGGTCTTTCCTGGATAGCCAGGAATTGCAGCAGCATTTGGGTGCAAGGGCGGCCATCTACCACTCTTTTTTCCCGGGTAGTATTGTACCAGTTAAGGCTGGTTTAATCGAGCATATTTCCCAGATGGAGATGGAGTATTTTGTCAATGAATATGAGCGTCTCTTTAAGCGGCTAGAGGAATGGCAAAAGAGGAATTACACTATCTTTTTGCATATTAAAGGCAAGGTCGGCCGGGAACAGATGAAGAAGGATTTGGTAGATCACCATCTTAGCGGAATAGAAATAAGCCATAAGCCTTTGAGCAGCGGTTTTATCAGTCAGACCCTGGGAGTAGCCCTAATCAGCGAAAACGAAATATGGGGCAGGCAAATGCGGGGGGCAAAAAAGAAGGCCAAGAGAGAAAACCGAGTACTGCTGGAGAACATGAAAATAGGAGATTATATTGTCCATGAAAACTATGGCATAGGCATTTTTAAGGGCATAACCCAGATGGAAACCGATGGTATTACCAGAGAGTATATTTTGCTACAATATGCCGGCACCGATCGTTTATACTTGTCTCTGGACAAGTTAGATCTGCTTTTTCCCTACCATGCTTCTGAGGAGAAAAGGCCTCGTTTAAGTAAACTGGGGGGAGGAGACTGGGAAAGGACCAAAAACAAAGTTACTCAATCTATACAGGAAATGGCTGAAAAACTGCTGAATCTTTATGCCGCCAGACAGGCTCAGCCCGGTCATGCTTTTGCTCCTGATACACCCTGGCAAAAGCAGTTTGAAGATGCTTTCCCCTACCAGGAGACACCTGATCAGTTGAAGGCCATTCAGGATATTAAAGCAGATATGGAACGAACTCAACCAATGGATAGACTAATTTGCGGAGATGTGGGCTATGGTAAAACCGAAGTAGCCATGAGGGCAGCTTTTAAGGCGATTATGGATGGGAAACAGGTGGCCATTCTGGTCCCTACCACCGTTCTGGCTGAACAACATTACCATACTTTTGGGGAGCGATTTAAAGATTACCCAGTAGCCATTGAGGTATTAAGCCGCTTTCGTTCCCCGGCCCAGCAAAAGAAAATCGTAGCCGATTTGGGGGCAGGTGCCATTGATATTATCATTGGAACTCATCGCCTCTTGTCCCGAGATATTAAATTTCGTGATCTTGGGCTTTTGGTCATTGATGAGGAACACCGCTTTGGAGTAGCGCAAAAAGAAAAAATCAAAATGTTAAGAAACTTGGTGGATGGGCTGAGCTTGTCGGCTACTCCTATTCCCAGGAGCCTGCATATGTCCATGACCGGATTGCGGGATTTAAGTGTTATTGATACCCCCCCTCCGGAAAGATATCCTATTAAAACCTATGTTTTGGAATACAACGAGGAGATCATAGCTGAGGCTATTTTGCAAGAAATAGAAAGAAACGGGCAGGTTTTTTATGTTCACAATCGGATCCAGGATATTTACGCGGTCAAGGAAAGGCTGCAAGAGCTGCTGCCCCAAGTTTCCATGGCGGTAGGACATGGGCGGATGCAGGAAGATGAGTTATCTCGAGTTATTAATGATTTTTTAGCCGGCTCTTATCAGTTGTTCCTTTGCACTACCATAATTGAATCCGGTTTGGATATGCCTAATGTCAATACCATAATAATAGACGAAGCAGACCGTATGGGTTTAGCCCAGCTATATCAATTGCGCGGACGAGTAGGAAGATCTAATCGCATTGCCTATGCCTACCTGACCTACCAAAAGGACCAGAGCATTAACGAAATGGCTCAAAAACGCTTGAACGCTATCCGGGAATTCAATGAACTGGGAGCGGGGATAAAAATAGCTTTAAGAGACCTAGAAATAAGGGGAGCAGGAAATATTTTAGGTCCAGAACAGCATGGCTATATTCAGGCGGTGGGCTTTGATATGTACTGTCGCTTGCTGGAAAGGGAAACCCAGCGTTTAAAGGGCTCTTTGCAGCAGGAAAAAGCCATGCCCCACTTGGATATTGATCTGGACTATTATATTCCAGACGGGTATATTAGGGATTCAGGGACCAAGATAAGAATATATCGCAAGTTAATGCTGGCTCAGGAAGAAGAGGAGATAGAAGAAATCAGAACTGAGCTAAGGGACCGCTTCGGTCCCCTGCCTAGACCGGTGGAGAATTTTCTGCAATTATCCCGCTTGAGGATTGCCGCCGGCAGCAAAGAGATTAAATCCTTACGCAGGAAAGGCAATCGATTGGAGATCCACTTGGAGAAGCCTTTGTCCCAAGGCATTAGCGGGCAAATCAAGGGTATGAAAAACAGTCGTTACTACCAAAACACCATATCAATGCAATTTGAAGGACAGGTGTCCCTAAAACAGCTAGAACAAGTTTTAGAAGTATTATAGAATTCTTTTCACTGCCTCTTATACCTTTTTGCAGGAGAAGTATTATCAAACCGCAATATGATCCCTTAAAGCCAATGTAGAAATTTGTATATAATGATCCCTGAAGGTCGGGATTTTTAGCTGGAGGCAGGGCTGTTTAAATAAAAATTGATCCGTCGATGGCAAAAAGTGAATAAAAGGGTATTCTCAGTTATATACTATCACTGAGAAAGA
>CAZPSR010000185.1:0-4401 GCA_964589135.1 uncultured Syntrophomonas sp. | reverse complement strand
CGATGATCCCTGTGCTATGCTTGATAAATAAGCTAAGACCTAATTGTCAACTCATCCTTACTTGCTGCGAAAACGGGAAAACCAGGATTTTGGTTTTCCCTCTTGCTCCCCTTTCCATAACTGCAAAAACTCGGATATGGTCTTCTCCCTTTCCTCATTGCGCTGGTCTATTTTTTTCTCCATCCGTTCCATTCTCTCTTCCATTTTTCGATTCTGCTCCAGCAGGTTCTGGTTTTGTTCAATGATTTTAGCTGCGATATTTAGTATTTCGGTCACTTCCAGCTGAGAGGGGCTTCTAGGAGCAGGTAGAGGGTTTTCAGTCTGAGAACCGGCAGCTTCACTATTCTCCAGGGCCATTTTGATAGCGGTAGTATTTAAGCCCTTTTCTTTAAGTTGAAGTACCAGACGCAGAGTATCCACATCCTTTTCGCTGTACATGCGGTCCCCCCGCTCATCCCGCTTGATCTTCAAGCGCAGGGTAGTTTCCAGATACCGCAGAGTATGTTGTTCAATCTTCAAGATCTCTGATACTTCACCAATTTTATAAAATATTTCCCTCACCAGTAACCTTTCTCGCTTTCATTTCATAAATTGTTAGCAGGTAGGTCAATAAAGTATAATCCCAGTAAAGTTGGGGCTGGTAAACTTAAGAAACCCTTATCAACCAACCGGATTTCCATATCCGTTTATGAACTTAACAATTAATCTTATAATCAACTTTATTGTTCACCTGCGACTTTCCCTTCCCAATCTATATGCTCACATTTATATTTTTAGTATAAATAATGAGCAAGCCGCCCTTTAAAGGCCGGCTTTTTTTTTGGTCGGTGTCCCCCTTGTCAAGTTTTTAACAGCTGGTATGAGGGGGAATTCTCGGTATCAACTCACTGTCACTAAGGTATGAAAACGGGCGGTCTTTGACCGCCCGTCGGGCATAGCCACAGTTTTCCAGACTCCCTTGTGTTTTGTGACCTTTATAAGTTAATCCTAATAATCGAAAGCTTCTACTGGTATTTCCAGGGCTGAGCGGTCACCCAGTTCAACAATATCCGTCAATACCCAAACATTGGGTACTACATTGAGTAGGTAGTATCTGGCTGATAAAACTTTGCCCAGATAGAAGTTGTAATCGTAATGTTCCGGTCCTACTTCCTTGGCCTTCTTATCGGCCAGTATCGCCTGATCCAGAATGCAACGTCCGGCATAGAGCTGAGACAAAGCAGTCAAAATCCGGCGTGAATACAAGGGCATCATACTAAAATCCCCTTTACCCAGATATCCCTGCATAATCTGCAGGGTTTTATTCATGGCTTTAAAGGCCTTAATAAACACTGCAAATTCCTGGTTAAGGGTTTCATTATCCTTGTTGGCATCATAGAAGTCATACATTTCCTTCATGAAATTCTGGAAGGGAACACCTTTACCCATGGTCATCTTACGTCCGCAGAGGTCCAGGGCCTGTATGTAGTTGGTGCCTTCCCAGATCGAATAAATCTTAATATCCCGGGCAATCTGAGCTACCGGGTACTCCTCGCAATAGCCATATCCACCATAAGCCTGAATGGCTTCCGCACATAGCCACCAGCCTTCATCAGTAGGATAAGCTTTGCATAATGGGGTAGTAATTTCCACCAGTAATTCGGCTTCTTTTCTCTTATCTGGATCAGGATCATGTTCCCTTACATCAAAGGCCAAATAGGTCTTATAGAGCATGGCTCTCATGGCTTCTACATGAGCCTTGCCCAAAAGAAGGGTTCTTCTTATGTCTTCGTGATTGATAATGGCGGTACGACCAGCTTTGGGATTAGTCAGCAGGCGACCTTGGACCCGGTCTTTGGTGTAATCGCGGGTATTATACATGGCATTGGCAATACAGGAAGCAGCCAGGTGACCGGTTTCCATACGAGCCATGTTCATCATTTGGAACATCTGGGCCATTCCCTGGCCTTTACCTTCATTCTCCAGGGGATGCTGCCCCAAGAGCCAACCCCGGCAGCCATTATTATCGCCAAAACTCAAAGAGGCAGTACATGAACCGTGCTGTCCCATCTTATGTTCAATCCCGGTGGTTTCCACATCATTAGGTTCTAAACTGCCATCTTCGTTTACCCAGTACTTGGGAACCACAAATAGTGAGATGCCGCCGGTTCCAGGCTTAGCCCCCTCTACCCGGGCCAAGTATAGGTGAATTATGTTTTCGGTGAAATCATTGTCACCAAAGGTTATAAAAATTTTATTTCCTTTTATCTTGAATATCCTGGGGTCATCAGTAGGAAAGGCTTTGGCCAGAATATCACCCACATCAGAACCGGCACTGGGCTCAGTCAGGCACATGGTCCCGGACCAAGTCCCATCCATCATTTTGGGCAGAAACATAGCTTTTAATTTAGCATCACCAAAACTTTGAATCAGACCGGCAGCCCCACTGGTTAAGATAATGGTAGGCAAAAAGGTGGGATTGGCAGCACCTATCAATTCAAAGATGGTTGAATGCAATATATGAGGCAAAATCATAGCATCTTCGGAATCGTCTATGTTGCTGGTGCCCCAGCCTTCCTCCTGCAATTGGTGGAATAAAGGCCCGAAGGTTGGCGAACAAGTTACTTTCCCATTTTCAAATTTTACCGGGTTTTCTTCCCCATCTGTATTGCTAGGCTCCACCACCTCTTTACACATTTTCAGAATTGGAGCCAGAATTGATTTGACATCTTCCTTAGAATAATAATCTGCGAACTTGGGATAGGCAAAAACTTCCTCAGTAGGAAGCCATTCTTGCAGGATAAACTCTAAATCTCTGGTGTTTAGGTACGCAAAATTAGCAGCCATTAAATTAAACCCCCTCCAATATAACGGCAATCCACTCCTGGCTTTTGGTACCACCCCTTAATTAATACCACAAGCAAAGCGGATGCCCCCTCTTAAAAAACTTCCTCATAATCCCCTTGAATAAAAGATAGTAAACTTCTGCCAACCACCCCCGATCTTAGCTAGCCTTCCTGCCCATGGATGGGATTTCCTTGCTAATTATTTATTTATCTGCCCATCCGCTGCAGAAACTTCGATTGCGATTGATGCTGTTTAGAAATGTGTCATTTTGTGGTGTAAATAAGATAATTGTGGATATTTTTTATATTCTAAGCATAAGACCATTTATCCTTTTTCTTGGCCAAAGTTTAAATTTTCAAAATAGTCTGCCTAATATTCAATAGTCCAGGCAAATGTGGTAATGGATCCTAACTTGTAATTGATATCCAGGCATCTTAAGCTATACCAAAAATCTATTCATTCTACTTTTACCTGCCAGTTTTCCCTTTATTTAAGACAATAATCATAAAATAGACAGGATTTTAGAATCAGATGTTGAATTTATTCACTTATGTTTTAACTCTCATAAATATATAGGAAGGGAGTGACAGAGGGCTTTATTAGACTTATGGGGGAATATAGTATTTGGGGGAGGAAATTATGGCTGACGTAAAAGAAGTAAAAATATCCGGACATATTCAGGAGACAGTGGCTAACCCATCTGCTCTGGGTCTATTGGGTTTAGCCCTGGTTACCCTGGTAGCGTCATCGCAAAAATTAGGAATAACTGACGGCACAATGTTTATTATACCCTGGGCTCTATTTCTAGGAGCTGCAGCCCAGTTCGTGGCAGGTATCTATGACTTTAAACACAACAACACTTTTGGAGCTACTGCCTTCTGCGGCTATGGTTTTTTCTGGTTTGCAGTAGCCACCACCTGGATGATGTCTAACGGAACCATCGGCGCTGCTGAAGGTATAAGCGGCGATCTTCACCAACTGGGTTTTGCCTTTTTGGGTTATTTTATTTTCACCGTTTATATGACCGTTGGGGCTATGGGAGCCAACAAGGTGCTCTTTATCATCTTCTTCTTGATTGATTTACTTTTCCTGGGCCTGTTTATGAGTACCCTGGGTTGGGGCGGGGAAGCTTGGCACGTACTGGCCGCTTACGCCGAATTGGGTATTGCCATCAGCTCTTTTTATGGTTCCGCTGCTAACGTATTGAATACTCATTATGGCTATACGGTGTTGCCAGTTGGCGCTGCATTTGGACCCTGGCATAATAAAGCCAAGGCTTTGAAAAAATAGACTAAGGATCATGGAAGGGGTGAGGACCCTGCTAATTTGCAGTTAGGACTTTCCTAATAAAATACCAATCGATTCTTCCATGGTTAGGGTACTTAAACTCTAAATTCCCTACTCTCATAACGAGTATCGGGCATAAACCCGCTAATATCAAGGGTTGATGAACTTATCCTGCCTTTCCAGGCTATAGGAAATGCATAAAGAGTTAGCTTTCTGGTATTAATGATATTTCAGCTCATCCCTTTTATTTGTTTACGGGAATTCAGGATAAGTAGCGATAGTTATCTG
>CAZPSR010000184.1:0-4411 GCA_964589135.1 uncultured Syntrophomonas sp. | reverse complement strand
GTGGTATTAAACGCCATACTGGGATTTGTTCAGGAATATCGGGCTGAACGTTCATTGGCCGAGATAAAGAAGTTAGCTTCGGCTCACGCCCTGGTTTTGCGGAATGGCCAGAGGATGAAAGTCAAAGCTGAAGATTTGGTGCCGGGGGATATATTATTAATCAATACTGGAGACCGAATACCGGCTGATGTGAGATTGCTAGAAGACTTCAGTCTGGAATTGGATGAATCCACCTTGACCGGAGAATCTCATCCAGTTTCCAAAAAATCCGATCTAATTCTTGCGGCCAATACTCCCCTGGCCGAGCATAAAAACATGGCCTATATGGGAACGGCGGTGACCCGGGGCCGGGGCACCGCCATAGTGGTTGAGACTGGCAGCCGCACTATTATGGGACAAATAGCTTCCATGATAAAAGAGGCTCAGGTCACCATGACCCCCTTGCAAAAAAAGCTGGATGATCTAGGCAAGGTTCTGATTGTTATTTGTATTGCGGTATGCTTTGTAGTTGCAATATTGGGTATATTACGAGGCGAAAACCTGATGACAATGCTGTTGGCCGGAATTAGTCTGGCGGTGGCAGCCATACCAGAAGGGCTGCCAGCTATAGTAACGGTGGTTCTGGCTCTGGGGGTACAGCGCATGGCCAGGCGGAATGCCATAGTCAGAAAACTGCCGGCGGTGGAGACTCTGGGCTGTACTACGGTAATCTGCTCGGATAAGACGGGCACTCTAACCCAGAATAAGATGATAGTCAGCCGGGTAGCTTCCCTTAATAAAGTGTGGGAAGTGGAGGGAGAGGGATATCATCCTCAGGGCAGATTCCTTCTATCCGGTCAGGAGATAGATCCCCAAAAGGATAGGGCTTTACAAAGGATTATGCAGGTTTGTCTTAACTGCAATAATTCCCTCTTGGAAAAGAAACAGGGGGTATATACCATCCAGGGCGATCCTACTGAAGGCGCCTTGCTGGTTTTAGCTCAGAAAGCCGGCTGCCTGGAAAGGGAGCCACTTGTTAAAGAAATTCCCTTTGACTCTGAACGCAAAAGAATGAGTGTGGTAATTCCTGATGGGTCCCATTATCTGCTTTTGGTTAAAGGGTCTTTGGATATACTCTTGCCTCGATGTAGGCAGGTAATGCTGGATGATCAAATTAAAAGCCTAAAAGAAGGGGATCGTCAAAAAATGCTGGATCTCCAGGATGCCTGGGGAACTGAAGCTTTAAGGGTACTGGCTTTTGCCTTCCGCAGATTAGACCAACCAGCCTTAGAACTAAAAGATCAGCAATTGGAGCAGAACCTGGTTTTGTTGGGCATATGCGGTATGATAGATCCACCCCGGCCTGGAGTGTCAGCTTCAGTTAAAAGCTGCCTCAGTGCGGGGGTTACTCCGGTAATGATAACTGGTGATCATCCCCAGACCGCTAAGGCTATTGCAGCTCAGGTGGGTATAGGGAGGTCGGATAAGGTTATAACGGGCAATGACATTGACAGGTTTTCAGATGAAGAGCTGTACTTTGAGACATTAAACAGCCGGGTATTCGCCAGGGTAACCCCTTTGCATAAAAATCGCATCGTTAAAGTGCTGAAACAAAAGAGGCATGTGGTAGCCATGACCGGCGATGGGGTAAATGATGCGCCAGCGGTTAAAAGTGCAGATATTGGAATATCCATGGGTATTGCTGGAACTGAGGTCACCAAGGAAGCTTCGGCTTTAATTCTGGCTGATGATGACTTTTCTACTATTGTACGGGCAATATATGAAGGAAGAGCTATTTACGATAATATTAGAAAGTTTATAAGATATCTATTAGGATGTAATATTGGCGAGGTATTGGTCATGTTTGTGGCTTCCCTCCTGGGCTTTCCTCTGCCCCTTTTGCCCATCCAAATACTATGGGTCAATCTGGTAACAGATGGTTTGCCTGCCATGGCCCTGGGCTTGGAACCGCCAGAGCCAGGTATCATGGAACGAAAACCACGCAACCGGGATGAAAGCATTTTTTCCCAGCGGCTGGGCTGGATTATAGCCAGTCGTGGGCTATACATTGCGGTCATAACTTTGCTGGCCTTTATCCTGGGCCTAGTTTATGCCCGCTGGCACAACCTGCCGGATATCAATGTGGCTCGGACTATGGCTTTTACTACTCTGGTAATGGCCCAGCTTTTTTATGTATTTGAGTGTCGTTCTGAGCGGTATTCGCCTTTTGAGTTAGGTATATGGGGCAACAAGTTTCTTTTGGGTGCAGTGAGTTGCTCAGTTTTGATGCATCTAGCGGTAATTTACCTGCCGGCTTTACAGCATATATTTAGTACCGTAGCGCTGGAATTATGGCAGTGGACAGTTATACTAATACTAGCAGGAACTAAGTTGATTTGGAGATACCTGGTGTTTAGGGTTCGTCATTGGCAATTACCCCTGTCCTTTAAAGAGAGTTCAGATACCATATAGAGGGAGGATAAGAAAAATAAGCGGCTGAGGTATTACTCTCATGCGTTTTGGGCTTATCTTATGCTAATATATATTTGAGTGTTTTACATAAGATGATATGGCGGAAAAATTAATGATAGGAAAATGGTCATTAGGTAAAATCCTTATGGGACAGGTCTTAAGTAGAGAGATAAAGAGCATTATAAAAGCAAGGAGAGCAAGATAATCATATCTGTTACAGGATATAGGATAAATTGAAGAAAGGTAGTGGCCTATGGTAAGAAGTATGACCGGGTTTGGACGCAGTCAGGTAAATGATCAGGGTTATCAGATTAGCTGTGAGATAAGGGGAGTTAACCATCGTTTTTTAGATCCCCATATTCGCATGCCCCGGCGCTATAATATCTTGGAGGAAAAAATAAAAGAAGAACTCAAAAGATGCATACAAAGAGGCCGTTTGGAGATAAATATCAATGTCGATAAAACCGATGATTCTCACCGCAGTCTTAAGGTTGACAAAGGTTTGGCTATAGCGTATTATAACTATTTGAAAGAAATAGCTGAAAATCTAAATATTTCTAAGGAAATTAGAGTTATTGACGTTTTTAGGCTTCCAGAAGTGTTTAATCTGCAGGATGAAGAGGAAGACCTGGATTTGGTCTGGACTATTATGCAAAGAGCAGTTAAATTAGCTGTAGACGGAGTCCTGGAAATGAGAGAAAAGGAAGGTTATAATCTGGTTCTGGATATACTAAGCCGAAATGATCTGATATTATCCAGGGTTAGAGAACTGGAGCAAAGATCTCCAGAGGTGGAAATAGAGTATCGCAATAAGTTGCAGGCCCGTATTTTGGAAGTAATAGATCCGGAACTGCTGGATGAGAACCGACTATTGCAGGAAGTGGCTATTTTTGCCGATAAAACCAGTATAACCGAAGAGATTGTCCGCTTAAAAAGCCATGTAGAACATTTAAAAGAACTGCTGGCCCTGGAGGATGCGGTGGGAAGAAAGTGTGATTTCCTGGTGCAGGAGATGTTCAGGGAGATAAACACCATATCTTCAAAATCCAATGATCTGAAGATGAGCCAAATAGTGGTAGATGTTAAAGCTGAAATCGAGAAAATAAGAGAACAACTACAAAATATAGAATAGTGGAGGTGAGCCGGTAATCCGGGATTTTTATGGATATTAAACTGGTTAATATTGGTTTTGGCAACATTGTGGCGGCTAACCGCATTGTAGCCATTGTAAGCCCCGAGTCAGCTCCGATAAAACGGATTATTCAGGAAGCCAGGGAAAAAGGCATTTTAATTGATGCCACCTATGGACGTAGGACCCGAGCAGTGATTATTGCCGACAGTTCTCACGTAATACTCTCTGCGGTTCAACCGGAGACAGTAGCTAATCGTCTTAGTTCTAAGGATAGCAGCAACGAAGAAGCATAATTTTACCAAGAGCTAGCAGGATGTGTATAATTTGATTGAAAGAAAAGGCATACTTTTTGTATTATCTGGCCCTTCTGGGGTTGGTAAAGGAACGGTTAAACAAGCCTTGCTCGAAACCATGGAAGACATCTGTTTATCCATATCTGTTACTACCAGAAAACCCAGGGGTAATGAGCTTCAATGCAAAGATTACTTTTTTGTGGACCAAAAAAAATTCAATGATATGATAAAAAACAACCAACTCTTGGAATGGGCCCAGGTATACTCCAATTGGTATGGGACTCCGCGACAGTTTGTATTGGAACGTTTACAGCAGGGCTGTGATGTATTGTTGGAAATTGATATTCAAGGTGCTATGCAGGTGAAAAATAAAATGCCTGAAGCGGTTTTTATTTTCCTGGCTCCACCGGACCTGAACGAACTGGCCCGTCGATTGTGCAGCAGGGGCGAAGACTCCCAGGCAAGCATTGATCTAAGACTGGCTACCTGTGAAGCTGAGATGGCGCACATTAAGTATTATAATTATGTGGTAGTT
>CAZPSR010000183.1:0-4505 GCA_964589135.1 uncultured Syntrophomonas sp. | reverse complement strand
AAACTACTGCGCAGATAGCTGTATTATGCAAGAATAATATTATTCTGATCATAAGCTTTTTTCAGCTTTAAATAAAGTGTAACCCCCTCACTCTCTTTGGGGTTACACTCACCGGACTAGAAGCTCAATTAAATCCCAGGCCGCCTTTTCCTCCCCTATCACAATCACCTATGTATCGGGATCGGTAGTTTTAATAAGAAATATTTCCTTATTTGCTGAGGGCTTGGCATGCTAATTGCATTAATAATATTCAAACTCTTGATAAAAATAAAATTTTTAACAGGGCCTTTAGGAATACCCCTTAAACATTTAAAAACCTCCTATGTTTTATGGACAAACAATAGGGAGCAAATACTGGCATTTAAGGGGTTATATAAAAAATAGTCTTGTGAAAAATTTATTTTGCACGAATAGGAGTGATCCGTATGATTCCCTTCGCTAGTTTAGAACGTTATGAAGGTAATAAATCCCTTTTTCAATCTGTACTGATGTCGGTTATTTCCAGCTATGCCGGCGAACCTCTGCACTTGCATGCAGAAGGTTTGCGGGGAACTGGCAAAACTACTATAATGCGGGCTGCCCGAGAGGTGTTGCCCAAGATTACCCGCATTAAGGGATGTTTATATAATTGTGACCCAGCCCATCCCCATTGCCCTGAACATGCCCATTTACGCCCCGAGGAAATAACGGCTTTGGGCCGGGAAGAAATACCCATGCCTTTTGTGGAGATTTCCCATTCGGCCAAGGTGGGAACAGTTGCGGGAAGTATAGACCTGGCTCGTTTAACCGATATAGCAAACCCAGCAGCCCAATTATTGCCGGGTTTGATCCCTCAGGCCCATCGGGGCATAATCTTTATTGATGAGATAAATCGCTTGGCAGATACTTCACCGGAAATAACCGATATCTTACTGGACGTAATGGGAAACAAGCCCGGTCACCTGCAAATCGAAGAGGCCGGTTTGCCAGCCGTAGACCTTCCGGTTCAGGTATCCGTATGGGCGGCTTCCAATCCGGATGAAGATCCTGGGCCTTTAGAGGAAATCAGAAGACAGCTGTCTGACCGCTTTGATCTGCTCTGTTATATGGGACGTCCGGATTCAGTGGATATTGTAGCCCGGATTCTGGCCGAAAACTCTCATGGATACCGAGTGGGAAACGCTGGCAAACTCCACCCAGCCACCAGTCAATCAGGTGAAGAATCCGATAAAATCATAAAGTTGGCTAATCAATATCAACATATTTATATGCCAGATTTCTTACGCAGCTACATAGCCAGACTGTATATCAAACATAATCTGGAAAGTATTCGGGCTATTGAAGCCATACAACAAGGAGCCCTTCTGCATGCGGTGATACAGGGGCGGGATAAGGTTTTGATCAGTGATGTTAAGCGAGTAATTCCCCTAGCCCTTAAACATCGGGTGGATAGCGACACTTTGCTGCAAGTAATTAATGACCTGGATGGCAAAGGGGAAAGCATTTTGAGCTTTAAAGTCCGTCAAAATAATAAAGAGCAAGAACATGATAAAGATTATTTTTCATATGATGCCCAGCCCAATATGCATGTAGGTGAGCTGTCAAACCCGGATAAAGCTTTAACTAGTTAAGCATTCCATGTTGACTAGTTATTAATATACTCCTTCAATTAATTACTCTTATATCTTTTTTATCCCCGCCGATTAATCGGCGGGTTTTTTTTATCTTGGTCAAGCATGGAATTGTATCCAGAGGGTATACAATGCTGTAACCCCCCCTGCCCGGTAAACCGTACACAATGTTACCCCTTGAAAAAAGGGTATTGTTCCATCCCTGGGCTTTTAATTGTTGCAGTTACAGGACATATTTAAAGGATAAAATCAATAGCTTTCGCAGGATTCATTTTCTTAATTGGAAGAATAAGCAAAGAAGGCCTGGAAATTCATTATCTCCAGGAGCTGATATGTTTTTCTTGGATATCTATGACAGTAAATAAGAGGAACCCCATCAGGCTCAAGATTACTATGCCCGCGTACATATCCAGATAATTTACCCGCATCCAGGCGTCCATAATAAAATACCCCATGCCATACTGGGTACCAAAAGTCTCGGTGAAAAACAGTATGGAAACCGCAGTACCCAATGCCAATCGGGTAGCAGTCAATACGTCAGCTAAGGAAGCAGGAATTATTACTTCTTTAAATACCTGCAAGCGATTAGCCCCCAAAGATTGCAGGGAACGGAATATCTCCGGGGGGATCCCTTTAACCGCATCCCGAGAGGTTATTATTATTTGAAATATAACAATCAATACAATCATGATTAGTTTCGATGCTTCACCCAGTCCAAACAAAAGCATTATTATAGGCAGCAAAGCAATTTTGGGAACTGGATAGGTGAAGTAAACCAGGGGGGATAATACCTTATCCACTTTATCAAAGTATCCCATTAAAAAGCCTAAAGGAACTCCCAGCAATATGGATAGAGCTATCCCCCCCATAATTCGACCCAGACTATATAGAAGGTGGATTTGTATTTTGCTGCTAAAGATGTTCATGATGTTTATTAAGACGTCCCAGGGAGATGGGATAATGGGCAGCTTTAAGAACCAGGATAATGCCTGCCAGATGATTATAACCAGCACCAGGCTGTATAGAGCTCCCTGCCATTTATTGCTTGCCAGCACTAAAAATCATCCTTTGTCCAAAATTTTTCTCAGCTGCATACACATATCGTAGTACTCATCCCGAAATCTTAAATTATCCAATCGAAAGCAGGGATTATCTACTACTTCCAGTATTCTGCCCGGAGCAGCTGAAAACACTACAATTTTACTGCCGAGATACAGGGCTTCATCAACACTGTGGGTAATAAAAGCAGTAGTGACATTATTTTCTTTCCATATTTTCAAAAACAAGTCTTGCAATTCTTCTCTGCTTATGGCGTCCAATGCTGAAAAAGGCTCGTCCATTAATAACAAATCAGGTTGCAGAATAAAAGCACGAGCGATGGCAACT
The DNA here is from genome assembly GCA_964589135.1 of uncultured Syntrophomonas sp. GTDB lineage: Bacteria > Bacillota > Syntrophomonadia > Syntrophomonadales > Syntrophomonadaceae > JAAYJK01. The sequence continues at coordinate 1,509 of CAZPSR010000183.1, read as the reverse complement.
CTTTGCTGCTGGCCGCCACTTAATTCCTTGGGATATCTGTCCAGCAGGGCTTCGATCCCCAGCTGCCCTAAAATATACTTGCCGTAATCATCCAGCAGCTCTTGCCTGTTTTTTATTCTTATACCCAGGGTGATATTATGATAAACATTTTTCCAGGGCAGCAGTCCATAGTTCTGGAGTATTAATCCAATACGCTGGTTCTTGGGATCAATACCATTTCCATCGATACTCACCTTCCCGGTATATTCCCTAAGTATTCCCGACAGCACATATAGTAAAGTTGACTTACCGCAGCCTGATGGACCAATAAAAGTATAAATCTCCCCCGAAGGAATACGTAGATTTATTCCATCCAATGCTACCGTTTCTTCTTCTTTTCTGCGATATTTAACTACCAAGTCTTTTATTTCAATCACTAAACCATTACCTCAAGATAGTCTCATCCACCAAGTCTTCATAGGCATAAAAACCCTTAATCAGGTCTTTTTCCTGCATCCATTTCACCACATCAGAGAATACTATTTTATCGGGCGGAGCGGCTGGCTGATATTCAGGAAGCTGAATAGAGTCTTTTATCTCCGTCGGAAAACCCTGCTCTTCAATAATAAAGTTCAGGTCAGCACTGGTGGCTTCCTGGTTCAGGTAAGCTACGGCCTTATTATAAGCTCTAAAGACAGCCTGAATTTCTTGAGGATTATCCTGCAAAACTTGGCCGGTAAAAGCAATTGCTCCAGCTTTTTGCCCCATTTCATCGGTACTGCTCAGCACTCTGGCCCCATTCTTGACTGCCAATCCAGCCAGAGGTTCCGGCAGAATAGCCGCCTGTACCTTACCCCCTTGCAGCATTTCCAAACGGGTAGGCAGAGGAGGAATAGCTACCTTGTTAACCTCCCCTGGATTTAAACCAGCCTTGGCCAACATTTTATCGGCCGAATATTCCATGATGGTGTTGGTTGATAAACCGATATCTTTACCCTGAAGCTCCTCCAAAGAGCTTATCCCCGAGTCCTTGCCAGCCATCAGTTCAATATTACCATCATTCCTGGCAATAATCTTCAGCTCAATTCCACCTTCGTTGGCAAATACAACCGCCAGAACATCGGTAATTACTCCGTCCAATTTGCCGCTCTGCAGTGCGCTATCCCTATCCTTGGCACTGCTGAAATGCTGAATGTTGACCTTAACCCCTTCCTCTTCATAGTAAGAGTTTTTTTGTGCAATTATAAAGGGTACCGATTCCACATCTGGCATAACTCCAATATTAATTGTCCTTTCCGCTGCCGGCTCGGTGTGGGCCGAACTACAGCCGATAGCACTTAAGCCGACCATTATTATCAGCAGGCCCATGAGCAGCTTCTTCACCCTCAATCCCCCCATCCATGATTAATTTTTTTATCACTCAAGCTTCTTGGGCTCCGACACTAATTGTAATATATCGACTATCATAAAACCACATTATTATACTTTTATTAGGACTACGAGTCTTTTTTCTTAGCGGCTATTGTCACT
>CAZPSR010000182.1:0-4535 GCA_964589135.1 uncultured Syntrophomonas sp. | reverse complement strand
CAATACTAAGATATGATGAAATACAATTAAGCGGTAAAAGCTTGCTAAAGCTTAAGGATGAGCCCTTAAGCAGCTTAAAAGTGGTCTTGCAAGAATGGAAAAGTGAAAATGAGGAGGACGATCCCTTAATCTACCTGGAAATATACGAAAGGGCTGATGGAGTTGATCTGCTTTATAGTTGTGAAGGCAGGGAGCCTGGTTCGATAATAGTTGAAGTCAGGAAGTGAATAGATGTTTGTAGATCATGCTAAGATTTATGTCAAAGGCGGCGATGGAGGTAACGGAATAGTAGCCTTCAGACGGGAAAAATATGTCCCTAAAGGAGGGCCTGCCGGCGGTGACGGCGGGCGGGGAGGAAATGTGGTATTCATTGCTGATGAAGGTCTGAAAACCTTGATGGATTTTAAATACCGCAAACACTTCAAGGCTGAGCGAGGAGCTCATGGACAAGGCAAGAATATGCATGGAGCCTGGGGCCAGGATCTGTTGGTGAAGATTCCAGTAGGGACCATTATTTATGATGATGATACCGGAGAAGTGGTGGCTGACCTCACCCGACCGGAACAGGATATGATTGTAGCCCGAGGAGGACGGGGTGGAAAAGGCAATGCCCGTTTTGCCAATGCCACCAATAAAGCCCCATCCTATTCGGAAAATGGGGAGCCGGGGGAGGAAAGATGGCTTAGACTGGAACTAAAACTCCTGGCTGATGTGGGCCTGGTAGGGTTTCCCAATGCTGGGAAATCCACCTTTATATCCAGGGTCTCCGCAGCCCGGCCCAAGATTGCTGATTACCCTTTTACCACTCTGGTTCCCAACCTGGGAGTGGTGGTCACCAGAGATAAGGATTCTTTTGTAATCGCAGATATACCGGGGTTGATTGAGGGAGCCAGTCAGGGTACCGGATTGGGCCACGATTTTTTGCGGCATATTGAGCGTACTCGGGTTTTGCTGTATATATTGGATGCTGCGGAGACTGAAGGCCGGAAGGTCTTGGAGGATTATCGTATCTTGCGCAGTGAGCTGGAACAATTCAATCCTGAGCTCTTAAAGCGGCCTTTTTTAGTGGCAGCTAATAAAATGGATCTGCCCACAGCCCAGGCCAATATTGATGAACTACAAAAGGCCTTTGGGGATCATCTGCACCTTATATCAGCCGTAAGCGGGGCAGGAGTGCAGCCCTTAATAGAGCAAGTAAATCAAATGCTTTTGGCTATACCGGAAGAAATAGCAGTTCCTGGAGAGCAGGCAGTAATCAGGCGCTATGAAGAAGAAGAAGCATTTAAGATTGAGCACTTGGATGGAATATGGGTGGTCAGTGGCAACAGAATAGAAAAACTTCTGCAAATGACCAATTTTAATAGTGACGAAGGTTTAAGCCGTTTTCAGAACACCATCGAGAAAATGGGACTGGAAAAGGCTTTGCGGGAAAGAGGAATCAATGAAGGAGATACGGTGAAAATTCTGGATTTCGAGTTTGAATATAGCGAGTAAAGGCCAGGAGCCTTAAATGAATTTATTGGTGTTAAGAGGTGGAGAATGAGAAAAGGTATTACCCAGGCTAAGAGAATAGTTATTAAAGTAGGTACAAGTACCCTTACCTATGCCAATGGGCAGTTGAATCTGCAGCAGATTGAAAGACTGGTGCGGGAAATCTCTGATTTACATAATCGTGAGCTGGAAGTTCTTTTGGTTAGTTCGGGTGCGATCCGGGTAGGAGCCAACCGTATGGGCCTGAAGAAGGTTCCCAACACCCTGCCGGAAAAACAAGCCCTGGCCGCCATAGGCCAGGGGGCCCTAATGCAGCTTTATGAGAAGCTGTTTTCTGAATATAGCAAAACGGTGGCTCAAGTCTTGTTGAGCCGGGGAGATATGGATGAGCGTCTGCGCTATTTAAATGCTACCAATGCCCTTTTGGCTATGCTGAAGATGAATGTTATCCCAGTTATCAATGAAAATGATACCGTGGGAGTAGAAGAGATCAGATTTGGCGATAATGATACCCTGTCCGCCATGGTGGCTGGATTGGTTGACGCCGACCTGCTGATTATTCTGTCTGATGTGGATGGGCTATACAGTTGTGATCCCCGGGAGAATCAGGGGGCGGTCCTGATCAGTCGGGTGGAAGAAATAACGGGCGAAATGGAAGCCAACTCCAGCAATCGGGGCAGCAGTTTTGCCAGTGGGGGCATGTTTACCAAACTCAAAGCGGCCCGCATGTGCATGGCTTACGGAACCGCTATGATAATAGCCAACAGTGATGAGCCTAATGTGATTCGTCGCATCGTAGCGGGGGAAGAGCTAGGGAGCTTTTTTGTCCCTCGGGAGAAAAAAATGCATGCCCGGGATAGGTGGATAGCTTTTGGCAGCTTGCTCCAGGGCAAGATTATCGTGGATGCAGGGGCTAGCCAGGCTTTGCTTAAAAAGGGTAAAAGTTTGCTGCCTTCGGGAGTGACTGGGCTGGAAGGGGAATTTGAACGGGGAGCGGTAGTTGCAGTAATGGATAATGAAAACCAGGAAATCGCTCGGGGCATAAGTAATTACAGTTCATCGGAAATATTAAAAATAAAAGGAAAGAGATCATCCCAGATTAAAGAAATATTAGGGGAGAAGGACTATGATGAGATTATCCATCGTAATAATCTCTGGGTAGAGTATTGATAATCAGGTAAAATATTATCACGGTTAAGGAGCGATGATTAATGGATCTTCAACTGCAGGAAACCATGTTGGAACAAGGAGAAAGAGCCCGAGAAGCGGCCCGTATACTGGCAACTACCCCCAGCACCTTGAAGGACCAGGGCTTGATGGCGATGGCTGATGCTTTGCTGGCTAATTCCTCTGAGCTTCTGAAGGCTAATGGACTTGATTTGGAGCGGGGTGCAGCTAGCGGTTTAAGCTCGGCCTTGCTGGAGAGGCTGATGTTAAATGAAGAGAGAATTCAGGACATGGCCCAGGGTTTGCGAGAGATTGCAGCCCTGCCTGATCCGGTAGGACAGGTCTTGGGTATGACTAAGAGGCCTAACGGGCTGGAGGTAGGCAGAATCAGAACCCCTATTGGGGTGGTAGGTATCATCTATGAATCACGCCCCAATGTAACCGCAGATGCTGCTGGTTTATGTCTAAAGGCCGGCAATGCCATAATCCTGCGGGGAGGAGAGGAAGCTCTGAACTCCAATCGGGTAATTGCCCGGGTAATCGCCGAGGCCGCAGTAAAATGCGGTTTGCCAGCAGGCAGTATTCAGCTGGTGGATAGTGAAGACAAAGAAGCCGCCATATTCTTGATGAAAATGAGTGATTACCTGGATGTGCTCATTCCCCGCGGAGGGAAAGGATTAAAAATGGCGGTAATGGAAAATGCCCGGGTTCCCTACATTATGACCGGCATGGGTAACTGCCATGTATATGTGGATGAATTAGCCGACTTGGAGCAGGCCTGGCAGATAGTATTTAATGCCAAAGTACAGCGTCCTTCGGTTTGCAATGCGGCTGAAACCCTTTTGGTACATAGTGGTATAGCACAGGCCTTCCTGCCCCCGGTGCTGGAAGATTTACACCAGGCCGGAGTAGAGATCAGGGGTTGTGACAGGACCCGGCAAATAGTAGATGGGCTTAAAGCAGCCACCGATACAGACTGGGATGAAGAGTACCTGGATTTAATACTGGCGGTCAAGATAGTGGATGAGCTGGAAGAGGCCATTGACCATATTAACCGTTATGGAACCGGTCATAGTGAAGCTATTATCAGTCAGAATTACAGTAATGTACGCCGCTTTATGGCCGCTGTGGATGCGGCTGCAGTTTATGCCAACGCTTCTACCCGTTTTACCGATGGCAATGTTTTTGGATTTGGTGCGGAAATGGGAATCAGCACTCAGAAACTACATGCCAGAGGCCCTATGGGCTTGCCAGAATTGACCACCACTAAATTTATCATTTATGGTGATGGTCATGTCAGATAAAGATTAAGTTCACAGGAAAATGGTGAATCCCGATCTATTGTTTTTAACCGTGAAAAATTATAGGGGCGGTCTTTGACCGCCCCAGTCTGTGCGAAAACTATTGGACAGATTACCATCGCCCCCTGTTTTAAGGGCTGGAGGCAGACTTATTGCCATGAAATAGGGCAACTCTGCCATACTTTTGAAGAGTTTTCAGACCGTCTAGCCTGCCCGGCATAGAAAAAATTCCATTTGTGTTCCGGGAATATGGGGGGTGATAAGTTGATGCCAGGCAGTTGAGCCAATCGAATCCCCTCAGAATTAAAATAGGTGTCAGCTTCTTGGATAGGTGTTTAAGAAACTGACACTTGTTGTAACTTACCTTTGATGGTTAACTTAAGGATAGGCTTCCCCACCATATTCACATCAACTTTGCTGATGAATGCCTGCAAAATCAGTGATAAACCTAAACCAAGTTTTTCTTAATTTCACATCTCTTTAGTTCTAATAATCTGACACCACTTTTCTATTGCTAACAGTGTTATTGCCAATATATCGGCAATCTGTTAGCAATAAATAATTGGCATGGTAATT
>CAZPSR010000181.1:0-4591 GCA_964589135.1 uncultured Syntrophomonas sp. | reverse complement strand
CACAGGCCTGGTTACTGTATTCATAAATTACATAATATATATCTGGCTCTTCTATTACCCGGGTTTTCCCAAAATAGACATCATACCCCATCATGCACTGCAATTCTATAGCCAGGTGTTCGGTAACGTGTGATACCAAAGTTCCCTCCTGCAGGCGATCTATAAAGCCTCCGGCGTAACCGGGTGAGCAGAAATGATTATAAAGACCGTGGAAAAGTTGCAAAAGTCTTTCATTGAAGCCGGCCAATTCTTTAGTGAAGGTATTCTTCAGATAACCCAAGTCAACTGTCATTTTAACTACTGGTTTATGACTGTAAATATTTCGCCCCTGATATTCCCGCATACTAATTATTTCCATATAATTATGTCCTTTCGAAAAACAGTATTAGTGTAATCTTAGAACTTCCCGCCGCTTAAAATCGTAGCCATATCCTGTAGATAAAACATGGATGCTGGCATTGGTTATAGCCAAAATCTCATCCGGATTGGTTTCTGAAACATTGCTGCTCTTAATGTATCGGCCGTCTATAAGAGTAACCGCATTGCTGCCCAAAACTTGAAAATACCCTTCGGAAAAAACCCGGATGGCAGTGTCTTCATCGATGCCAATACCAAGAACTCCAGGATTCTCAGCCACTCCGCACAATAGCCGGCCTAATCTGCCTCTTTGATCAAAATGTTGATCAATTATTACCCCTTCCAAGAGGTTCAAACCAGGAGCCATCTTCAAGGTGCATTTCCGGGCTGCATCATTGCTATTCCCTTCCACAATCATGGTACTGCTCATGACGGAGGCGCCTGCACTGGTACCAGCTATTGCCGTCCCATGCCGGTAAGCATAGTACAATTCCTGGTAGGCTCGGGAGCCCCCTAAAATACTGGTTATCCTGAGTTGGTCTCCGCCGGTGAAGAAAAAACCGGTAGTATCCCGGATTCTCTCTGCGTAATCTTGAGAATTGGCATCATCGCGAGTTTTTAAATCCAAGATATCCACATCTTTAGCTCCCAGCCGGGAAAATACCTGCCTATACTCTTCCCCGACCTCTTCACTCCTTTCGCTGGCGGTGGTAATAATACCGATGCGAGCATCTCTCCCCCCCATAACCTCCACCACTTCTTCCAGAATGTGTTTTTCACCATATTTATCTTCGGCTCCGCCGATAATAATTAAATTACCTTTTCTATCTTCCATACTATCCCCCTGATCTTAAGAACTGGGCTATTTCTCGTATCGACCTTTTTTAACTGCCTTTCCCTCCACTACTACCACCTCTCCCTTGGCCAATAAACGATATATACTGAAGTCTTCCGGTTTCAGGACCAGAATATCAGCATCGCTGCCTGGAAGCAGACAGCCTTTGCGCGGGTAGATCTTTAAGGTCTGAGCCGGGTTTACTGTAACTGTTCTGATTACTGCAGAAAAATCCAAGTTGCTTTCGCCAAGCGATTGGCGTACATCCTGCAGTAGCTGACTTATCTGGTTAATTCCAGCATTAGGCGAACTCCCATTTCCATCCGAAGAAATAGTTACCCTATCCAGGCCCACGCCATTTTCCTTTAAAATACTTAGTGATTTGCTTACACTGTAACCTGCTGTCTCACCTGCCGTAAGATCAATATTGCCGCCTTTTCTTAACAGCTCCATTCCCTGGCTAAAAAGCTCGGGCCGGCGATTAATATGAGTGGGAACAAACATAGCAATCGGAAAGTCTGACTCGGCGATCAAGCGAAACAATGAAGTGAGCCCTTCAAGACCGTCGCCTACATGCAAATGTAAAATACCCGCCTTTGCTCCCAACATACCGCCGGCAAAAGTTTCTACCGCCAGGGTGCGGAGATCCTGCAGTGAAGGATGATTGGAGCGATAATCAGATATGGCCACTTCTCCCACCCCTATCACCTTATCCAGCATTACCAGATCCGACACTACCCGCCCGGTCAGAGTCTCAGTAGGACTACTATAGCTACCAGTGTATATATAGGTAGTAATCCCTTCAGCCTCCAAGCCCCTGGCTTTAGCCAACAACCCGGCAATATTGCGGGTTATGTTGTCAAAGCCCAAAACCCCTACCAGGGTAGTTACTCCCGCTTCTAGTATCTCACTCAGCATTAACTCCGGGATACGGCTGTCCGGTCCTCCTTCCCCTCCTCCACCAGTAATGTGCACATGTCCATCAATAATACCAGGGCAAATCAAAGAGCCCTGGCAGTCGATTATCTCTGTATCCCATGTGTCTACCGGTGTGATATGAGGCCTGATGCCGCAAATCTTGTCCCAGGCAATCAAGATATCATTTATACCAATATCCTCAGGCACCAAACAATGACCATTTTTTAATAATTTAAACATGGTTTCTCCATCTCATCTTGCAATCACCCATAATAAATAGCTTGCCCTTAATTATCTTTGTTCTACCGGTGCAAAAATTGGGCTAATGGCGTTGTGCATTCAAAAATCTAGCTGTTCATTCCTTAACCTGGTGAAAGATCCCCCTCTGGGGACTACTATGTGCCGTTTAACAAGACTATTAAGGTAACGTTGTCGTTGAAGGCTGACCTTTGATTAAATAATTGGCCTATAATACCTAGAATTCATTATGCACAGTCCCCAATTCAGCTAACAGCTGTATAGTTGCTGGTAGATCTCATAATATAAATCTTGCCCGCTTATTGCCATATAATGCATACTCTTTACTGGCAACCTAAGCAATTCATTCCAGTAGCTGGCCATATTTTTTTATAATCAAATAATCAAGCTTAGCTGAAAAGTCAACTCGCCTGACAACATAAGTTGTTTCCACTAATCATTCCCTAAAGGCCACCATAGGGAGAGCTGACCTAAGCCCCAAAGGTCATAAGACTTCACCCAGCCCTGGAACTTCTTGAGATGGGTGTTCCAGGGAAGGTCAGCTAATTGAGGGTTTCGGGAAGCGCTATTCTTATGTGGAAGCTAGTAAGGCAGGGAAAACCGCAGGTAATTAGACAAGACCGTTTTAAGTTAAGACTCCCGATTTAATTCCAATATCACTAAACCACTAGCCCTGTATCTAAAATGGTGTAATCTTCCTGGGTATACTGGACGAAAGTCAAGGATCCGGGATCAATGGCTGTTTTCCATATATCTATGGAAGGGTCTATTTGACCCAGAAATGCTTTAACCACACCTCCATGGGTAACTACCAGTACTGTAGCATAGTCTTGACGGGTTATATCCCGGATCGCCAGGGATACCCGTTCCCATACTTCGGTAAAAGTCTCTCCCCCGGGCATCTTGTATTTCCATATATCTTGATACCAGCTATTAAACTCTTGGGAATGATGCTTATATACATCAATGAAGCTCATTCCCTCCCAGTTGCCGAAGGAAGCTTCCCTTAACCGGGAGTCAAGGAGTACCGGCAATTTTAATTTATCGGCAGCTATTTGGGCCGTTTCCTGAGTTCGGGATAAGTCACTGCAATAGATGGCCTCAACCTGCTGATATTTTAGCAGGTAATCCGCTGCCTTTTGCGCCTGTTCCCGGCCCCTATCATTTAGAGGAATGTCAGTGTGTCCCTGATACCTTTGCAGGGCATTCCATTCAGTTTGACCATGTCTTAAGAATATTAATTTCATTTTCTTCAAACCCATTTCTCTTATTTCTCTCTATTCTAACCCATCTTTTAGTAAAACGTATGTTTTTCGGCTTATAGCCTTTATTACTATCAAAGCAGCTTAGTTAGTTCGCAAAGGGCACCATAGGTATTTTTGGTCATTCTCTCCGAGAACCAGCCATAAGCTTTACTTTTATCCCAAAATGTTTATAGTGATAATTGGGAAGGAGTCATGCTTAAGGCTCTGACTCGCTAGTAAATGAGTCAGGATACCCTTTCTGATTCTTATAGGAGTTGAGATTATGTGTATGGTTTTATGGGCCAGTGATTGTCATGATAAATACAAGCTGGTGGTGGCGGCTAACCGGGATGAATTCTACCAGCGCCCCACCCAGCCAGCCGACTTCTGGCCGGAAAATCCAGCTATACTGGCGGGTAAAGATATGAAACACGGTGGCACCTGGATGGGTATTACCTCAAAGGGACGCTTTGCCACCCTCACCAATTTTCGGGATCCGGCCAACTTTAACCCGCAGGCTCCATCCCGGGGACACCTGGTGCAGGAATACCTGGCAAGCACTAATGATGCCCAAAGCTATATGCAAAAAATATTAGCAACCGGGCTTGCCTTTAACGGGTTTAACCTTCTGGCCGGTACAGTGGATGAAATCTATTACCTCTCTAATCAAGAAAAGATAATCCGGCGGGTGACCAAAGGCTATCATGGCTTAAGCAACAGTTTGCTGGACGCACCCTGGCCCAAGGTAACCCGGGGCCTCAGTAATCTGGCTGTCTCCTTACAGAAATCCTCTATCGAAGTAGAAGATTTGTTTAAATTGATGGCTGATCGAAACCAGCCACCTGACCACCAATTGCCCCAAACCGGGGTAAGCCTGGAAATGGAAAGGCTCTTGGCTCCTGCTTTTGTGGAGATGCAGGATTATGGCACCCGCACTACCACCATAATATTAGTAGATAGAAATAATTTGGTGCACTTT
>CAZPSR010000180.1:0-4598 GCA_964589135.1 uncultured Syntrophomonas sp. | reverse complement strand
CTTAATATTTTATATAATTATAATGTGGTCGGGGAGGAGTTGGCCAAGCTGGCTGCTCAAATTGGTTCTGATGTTCCTTTTTGTTTAGAGGGTCATCCAGAGCTTAGCATCAATGATCCTGAAATAATCAGCCGGGAGGGAAAACGATCAGTGGTGGGAGCTACCTGTTTGGCCCAGGGGAGAGGGGAGTTATTAAGCCCCTGGGCCCACCGGATAATACCTTATATGGTGCTGGTTAAGCCTGAATTCCAGCTGTCTACGGCTGAGGTATACAAAAATTTCCAGAAGAACCTGATGCTGAGACCTCCTGATCTAGCAGCTTTTATTAGGGCCTGGCAGCTATATGATATTATAGAGATAGCCCAAAGCTGTGAAAATGTATTGGAGACGGTGAGTACCGTGCTTAATCCGGAAATTCTTCAAATCAAAGAGGAATTGAAAGCTATGGGGGCTATAAAAGCAGTTATGTCAGGCAGTGGTCCTGCCGTATTCGGTATTTTCACTTGTCTTGACCCAGCCCACAGAGCCTGGCAAGAATTGAAACAGAATTATGCCGAAACATATTTGGTTTCATCCTATGGTGGAGGTGTTTATTATAATGGAAACTAGGCGACTGGTGCCGGTTAACCTCGACTCCTACAAGCCCTTGCGCGAGTTGGTATTAGATGCTATCAGAGAAGGTATTATTAATGGTAATCTAAAACCAAGGGAAAGACTAATGGAGATCCAGTTGGCAGAAGAACTGGGAGTTTCTCGCACCCCTATCCGGGAAGCTTTGCGCAAGCTTGAATTAGAGGGTTTTATTGTCATGATACCTAGAAAAGGAGCCTATGTGGCCGATATCTCCTTTAAAGATATAGCTGATGTCTATGAGATAAGGGCGGCCTTGGAAGGACTTGCGGCAGCTTTGGCTGCGGAAAGGATTACTGACGATGAGTTGGATGAAATGGAAAGATATCTGGCAGGAAAAGCAGAGGCTATTGCCCTAAATGACATGGAAAAATTGGTGGATGTGGATACCCGCTTTCATGAACTGATTTATCAAGCTAGCCGTAATGAGAAACTATCCACTATCATAAATAACCTGCGCGAACAGATTCAACGCTGTCGTAGTACCTCCCTGTCGGTACCAGGCAGAATGCAGCAATCCATGCAGGAACACCGTGCTATTGTGGAGGCTATTCAAGCCCGGGATGCCCAATTAGCTCGGCAAATGGCCCAGGATCATATAGAAAATGCTGAGAACAGCATGATGGAGTCGCTGAAAAAAGAAGGCTTGCCCAGATAAGGAGACAATTTATGGTTTATGATGCAGTTATACTGGCCGGAGGGAAAATCTGTGAGGAGCTTAGAGCTGCAGCAACTTATGATAACGAAGCTTTTATCATGATTGCCGGCCAGCCCATGATTTTGTATGTTTACCAGGCTTTACGGCAATCTAAATATATTCGAAAAATAGTTATAAGTGGCCCAATGGAGGAACTGCAGAAAATAGCTCCGAAAGATGAAATGTTATTATTTGCCCCCAGCGGGGAAAATGCTATCGAAAGCTTATCTGGAGCCTTACGCTTATTGCAGGAGGGCGGGATTAGTGAGAGCATATTGGTTATGCCCACTGATATACCCTTTATAAGCCGGGAAGCTATTGAAGATTTTATTAAGCAAGCGGAAAGCATGGAAGGGGATTTTTTTTATGCCCTGACCAGCAAGGAAACCAATGAGAACAAATTCCCTGGGGTTTTGCGCACCTATGTACAGCTAAAGGAGGGTGTATTTACCGGGGGTAACCTGTTTTTGATGCAGAGCGGGATGATAGAGCAAGCATTGGATATGGCCGTTCACTTGATGGTCAGGCGCAAGAACCCTTTGGCTATGGGGAGGCTTTTTGGCTTAGGCATGGTTTTAAGTTATTTATTGAAAAAACTCAGTATTCCCATGGTTGAAAAAAGATTTTATGAAGTAATGAAAATAAGAGGTAGAGGTATAATTTCCGATTTTGCTGAAGTGGGAGTAGATGTTGATAAATTAAGTGATCTGGAATTGGCCCAGAAATACCTGGGCCCCCGCTAGATTATTAGACCCCTAGCCAAGAGAAGCTTTTCCTCGAATGCCAATTAGAGGTATGGTAATATATTAATGTAATAAAAACAGCCGATTAAGACCAGCCCCTGGCAGTAAAAGGCCTTCAGCAAAGAGTTTAATAGGAAAGGTGAGGTTTAATGAAAATAGCTGCAGTTATTCTAGCTGCTGGCAAAGGAGTAAGAATGTGTTCCAGCTTGCCCAAAGTAGCGCACCAGGCAGCGGGGAAAGCTATGATAGTTCACATTGTAGAAGCAGTTGAACAAGCTGGCATAAATGATATTAAAGTAGTGGTTGGTCATGGCCGGGAGGTGGTCCAATCCTTATTGTCTGCTAAAAAGGTGGAATTTGCCATCCAGGAACAACAATTAGGAACTGGCCATGCATTGCTACAGGCCGAAAAACATATTGATACCCCCTCAGCCGTCTTAGTATTAGCCGGGGACACTCCCTTATTAAGACCCAGTACCCTGCAAGGATTGATTCAATATCACTTGGCCAAAGGGGTCCAGGCTACGGTACTGTCAGCTGACTTAGAGGATCCCAGCGGATATGGCAGAATAATCAGGCAGGATAAAGGGTTGTTTTCTAGAATAGTGGAAGAAAAGGACGCCAACGAAAAGGAGAAAATGGTTCAAGAGATCAATACCGGCATCTACTGTTTTCAAGCCCCCCAGGTTTTCCAGTTGTTGCAGCAGATCAATACCTGTAATGCCCAGGGGGAATACTATTTAACCGACGTATTGGAAATAATTAAAGGCCAGGGGGCAGAGGTGGAAATACTTAAACTGGAAGATGCCCAGGAGATTTATGGAGTCAATGACAGGATTCAACTGGCTTATGTGGAGAAGATATTGAGAAAAAGGAAAAATCAGGAGCTCATGAGGCAAGGAGTTACCATAATCGATCCTTCATCCACCTTTATTGATCAGGATGTCAGAATAAAAGCCGATAGTATAATATTACCTTTTACTATAATCGAGGGTACTACCCAGATAGGGTCTGACTGTAAGATCGGCCCCTATAGCCGAATAAGCGATTCTTATATTGGAGATAAGGTGACAATAGAAAGTTCCCGGATAAATCAAGCTAAAATAGGAAACGGTTGTATTATTGGCCCTTATGCTTACCTTAGACCGGAAGCGGAACTGCATGATAATGTTAAAGTAGGCGATTTTGCGGAAATAAAGAAATCAATAATCGGTGCTAACAGTAAAATTCCCCATCTTAGTTATGTGGGGGATGCGGTCTTAGGCCAAGGAGTTAACATAGGAGCAGGAACCATAACCTGTAACTATGATGGCAGAAGCAAACATAAGACTATTATAGAAGATCAGGCCTTTATAGGCAGCAATACCAATCTGGTAGCTCCGGTTCGAGTAGGGCAAAACGCCATCGTAGGCGCCGGGTCAACTATTGCTCATGATGTGCCCCCGGATACATTGGCCGTAGAAAGAGCTCAGCAAAAGAATTTGAAAAAACGTGCCATTAATGCAGAGCAGTAAATATTAGGAGGTAGTTTACAAAATGAAAGCATCCAGGTGGAGGATGAAGCTATTTTCTGGCAATGCTAACCCGGTTTTAGCTACTGAAATTGCCAAATATCTAGGTATTCCGGTGGGGAATGCCAAGGTATCCAGATTTTCAGATGGGGAAATTAGCTGTGCTATTGATGAAAGTGTGCGGGGAGTTGATGTATTTGTAGTTCAACCCACTTGCACCCCGGTTAATGAAAACCTGATGGAACTCTTAATAATGATCGATGCTTTTAGAAGAGCATCTGCTTCCAGAATCAATGCAGTTATTCCTTATTATGGGTATGGCCGCCAGGATCGTAAAACCAGAGCTCGGGATCCCATCACTGCCAAACTTGTATCAAATCTGATTGTGGAAGCTGGAGCCCAGAGAGTAGTGGCCGTAGACCTGCATGCTTATCAAATCCAGGGTTTTTTTGATATTCCCGTTGATCATTTACCAGGGGTACCTACTATTGGAGAATATTTTAAGAGCAAAATCTTAAATGCTGAACCAGTAATCCTTTCTCCCGATGTGGGAGGAGTAACCAGGGCTCGTGATTTAGGGGCTAAATTAGGGGCTCCCCTGGCCATTGTAGATAAACGGAGACCAGAGCCCAATGTATCAGAAATTATGAATGTAATTGGAGACGTAAAAGATAAATCAGTAATTATTATTGATGATATCATTGATACTGCCGGCACCATATGTAAAGCGGCCGAAGTCATGATGGAAAAAGGAGCCCGGGAGGTATTTGGCTGCTGCACCCACCCGGTGTTTTCCGGACCAGCCTTGGACCGCCTGGAGAAAGCCCCTTTTAAAGAAATAGTTATAACAAATACTATCCCCCTGGAAAAAGGCAAGATCTTAGATAATATGACCGTTTTGTCCATAGCTCCCCTGGTAGGAGAAGCTATATTAAGAATTCATGAAGACCTTTCGGTAAGTAAACTTTTTGAAGGTTAGGCCTTTTGGACAGGTATATAAGTTAATGTTATAATAAA
>CAZPSR010000179.1:0-4602 GCA_964589135.1 uncultured Syntrophomonas sp. | reverse complement strand
CATATTGATTGAGGTAGGAGCCCATACCAATGATAAAGAATCAGCCCAAAAAGGGGCCAGACTGTTTGCCAATACTATGCAATCGGTATTAGGGAACAATTCTGATGGCAGTCCCGCTGCCAAACCATTAAGCCAGAATAACCAGGGAGCCTTTACCACCGTTATAATACTATTAGTAGTGATAGCCGCTGCTGGTGGGGGTTTCTACCTCTTGAACAAGGGGTCTGGCAGCAAATAGTATGGAGAATTATGGCATTGTAATAGCCAGCGGAATAATTGCCGGTCTTTTAAACCGCTGGTTGCTGTTGCGCAGCGATTATCGTCATTATCCCACCTATCCGCATGGGCAGTTAATCCATCTGGCCTTAGGATTCATTGCTGCCAGTTTGGGAGCAGTGGCGGTCCCGGCCATAGCCAAACCTGATTATGTTGCGGTGACATTTCTGGTGTTGGCGGCCCAGCAGTTTCGTGAGGTAAGGAATATAGAACGGGAAACCCTCCTAAAACTGGAAGAAAGTAAAATAATAAGCCGGGGTACAGCTTATATAGAAGGAATCGCCCGGGTCTTTGAGGCCCGCAATTATCTGGTGATTATGACGGCCCTGGCCACCAGTGCAGTGGTACAGGTGGGAGGATTGAAATATGCCTTTATCGTAGCCCCCATTAGCATAATCATTACTCTAAAGCTTATGGGGGGATCCTTTATTGGGGATATTGCCCAGGTAGAACCAGGACGGGTTCATTTTACCGGTTCCCTCTTGATGGTTGATGACGTGGTTATGATGAATGTGGGTTTGCCCCAGACCCGGCAGAAAATTATGGATGAGGGTATGGCAGTTCTTATTAAACCCCGGGATGATAATGCCCGTTTAAATCTGGATAATCCCGGGCAGAGAAAAGCCATCATTCATGATGTGGTATCAATTTTGGGCAGCAAAGTAGATATTAATGAGACCGAGTTGATGCCCCTGGCTAGAAAGCAGGTTGATCAGGGTTACTTAGCCTTATTCATTGTAGCCAATGAACCTGATCTTGAGGTGCTGATAGAAGTGGTCAAAAAGGTGCCGGTTTTGGAATCAACTAGAGGGACTACCCTTTTAAGCTACTATGGTCGAAAGGCGGCGGATTGATATAAATACCGGTTTAAATGATTATATACTGGCTATAATTACCTGTGAAAAAGATAAAATCAGGGGCGGGGGATGTCCAGTGTTTTTGGCCAAGGGACAGGAGGAAATGGAACATATCAGTCTGCTCTTAGCCCGGGTTTTGGGTGGAGTAGTACATGACTTGGAAAACGGAGTCTGTTTTGTAGTGAAGCATTAAGGCGAAGGATATATTGCTCTCGATTTCAAGCTAAATTGAATTAATAATGAGGGTAAGTTTATGAAAATTATCTATCACTGTTATGGTGGAGCCCATTCTTCGGTAATGGCTGCTGCCTTACATTTGAAATGGATTGAAAAGCATCGGCTGCCCACAGAAGAAGAGATGATGGCGATACCCTATTATGATAAAACCGATGATAATGATTTTGGCTCCATTCGCTTCATGGGCATTGATGAAAGCGGCAATGAAGTATATGTTTTAGGCAAGAAAGGTATGGGAGAGAAGTATACTCGGATACTCATGGGAGTGGCAGAAATTATGGGTAAAGCTGATGATTTAATAGCCCCCGATTGTCTGAATCGGATAAATTGGAGTATGAAACTGGGGGGATTTTTATCCCGGCGCATGGGATTAGTCTTTCCTGGCCGTCCAGTATTGGTCAAGGGAACCAGAAACGCTTTCCTGTCTTTGGTCAATCTGGTTGAAACAGTGCGCTTAAAAACCTTAAGTAGTGCAGGGATTAATAAATGAAGATAATATTCCTGGGTCGTAACCCGGTACAGGCAGCCATGGTGGTAGCGCAAATATATCTGGGAAGTAGACCTTCCCTGGAGCAGTGGGCCAGTCTGGCAGATCTGCCCCGCCCTCATCTGCTTTCAGGTCCAATATATATAGGAAGTGATAGAGCAGGAAATCAGGTTTATACTCTGGGCGGAGGTAAGGACCTGTGGATGGTTAAGCGAAGTATTGAGGATTTAAGAAATATTTTAGGCTTTAGGTCCGGGGATCTGGTGGTGGAATCAGTTGCAACCCGCTGGGACCTTATATTGGGATGGTTAAGCCAGGTGCCCTGGCCCTGGGGTGGTAGCTACCTGAATTTCTTGGTTGGCCAAATTCTATGGCGTTTTCAGCATAAAGTACTGGAAAGAGCGGCGGCCCAAGTCAGGCAGGGATAATCCTTCCCTTCTTTCTTGCAGATATCTGCTTTTTGGTAGATAATTGTTTAGAAGATTTATTGAATCCTTGGAGGGGAGTATGATGTCGGCCTTAATAGTAAAGGTGGAAAAATCAAGCATAGCTGATGATATAGGTCTGATTCCAGGAGATATGCTGTTATCCATTGATGGTAATGAAATCAATGATATATTGGATTACCGGTTTTGGGTGGGTTCAGATCAATTGGCATTGGAAATAGAAAAAGCCGATGGCAAGATATGGGCGTTGGAAGTGGAAAAGGATTATGATGAAGATCTGGGCCTGGAATTCGAGGATCTGTTGTTTGACCGCCTGAAATCATGCCAAAACCGCTGTGTTTTTTGTTTTATAGATCAGTTGCCCCATCATATGCGCAAAACCCTGTACATAAAAGATGACGACTATCGCCATTCCTTTTTATTCGGCAACTTTATTACCCTGAGCAATTTAAAGGAAGAGGATTGGGAGAAGATTAGCACTATGAGGCTGAGTCCTCTGTATATATCGGTGCATGCTTTGCAACCTCAGCTGCGATCCATGCTTTTGGGCAACCAGAGAGCAGGCGGGATAAGGCAGGATTTGCTCCGTCTGAGTCAGGCGGGAATCCAGTGTCATACTCAAATAGTACTCTGCCCAGGCCTTAATGATGGTCAAGTACTGGAAGAAACCATAGAAGGTCTGGCCGAGCTGTATCCTTCAGTGGCTTCTATTGGAATTGTGCCGGTAGGCCTTACCGGGCACCGCAAGCGATTGCCGGAACTGAGAACCCTTAATGAGGCCGAAGCTTTGGCCTTAGTCAATCTTATCCATAGCTATCAGAATAGGTTCCGATCTAAGCTGGGCTATGGTCTGCTGTATGGGGCTGACGAAATTTACCTGAAGGCCGGACAGTCTTTACCAGATCTGGAATACTATGATGATTTTCCCCAGGTGGAAAACGGAATCGGCATCTCTCGACTGTTTTTAGATGAATTCCTCCAGCTTAAAGAAAAGCTGCCGTCAAAAGTTGCAAAACGTGAATTGTACATCGTAACCGGTCAGTCGGCGGTAGGAATATGGGAACAAATACTATCACAGCTGAATAATATCCAGGGTCTTAAGGTCCATATATTACCGGTGAAAAACGAGTACTTCGGAGGGCAGGTAACGGTAACCGGCTTATTGACCGGCCGGGATATAATCAAAACCCTGGGAACAGATTATGCAGGTCAAACCATCCTGCTTCCAGAGATAATATTTAAAGAGGGACAGGATATTTTATTGGATGACTTAAGGTGGGCAGATATCCAAAGAGCTTGCGGGGCCCAGCTTAAGGTTATTGAAACAACGGCCTCAGCTTTGATTGAAGCCATAATAGAAGAACTTACGGTCTTAAAATAGAAATGTATAATGAAGGGAGGCATGGTTATGGCCAAACCCATAGTAGCCATTGTGGGCAGACCCAATGTAGGCAAGTCAACGCTTTTCAATCGCCTGGCAGGTAGCCGCAAGGCCATAGTAGAGGATATACCAGGGGTCACCCGGGACAGAATATATGAGCTTTCAGAATGGTCAGGGCGAGAGTTTATTATTATCGATACTGGTGGTATCAGGTTCGGCAAAGAAGAAGATATTTTTACCCGGGAAGTGAAAATGCAGGCCGAGCTGGCTATAGATGAGGCTGATGTTATACTACTGGTAGTAGATAGTAAAGACGGCATTACTCATGAGGATGAACAGGTAGCTGAACTCTTGAGAAGAGCAGATAAACCGGTTATTGTAGCAGCCAACAAGGTCGAAAATTTTGATAAACAGTTAGAATATTTTGAATTTTACAGTTTAGGTCTGGGAGATCCCATTCCTATTTCGGCTATGCACGGTTTAAATACCAACGATCTTTTAGACGCCGTAATTGGCCAGTTTAAGCCGGCTGGAGATTATCAGGAAGATGAAGATGCTGTTAAAATAGCCATAGTAGGCCGACCCAATGTAGGCAAATCCTCCCTGGTCAATTCTTTTTTGGGCGAACAACGGGTAATCGTAAGTGAAGTGCCGGGAACTACCAGGGACTCCATCGATACTCCATTCAAATATGAAGGCAAAAAGTATATACTTATTGATACCGCCGGGATAAGAAAAAAATCTCGGATCAGTGAGAGCACCGAAAGATATAGTGTAATTCGTTCTTTAAAAGCCATTGAACGGGCTGACGTAGTCTTGATAATGCTGGATGCCACTAGTGGAGTGATCGAGCAGGACAAGAGGGTAGCCGGATACGTTCATGAACAGTCCAAAGCCAATATTATAGTGGTGAATAAG
>CAZPSR010000178.1:0-4604 GCA_964589135.1 uncultured Syntrophomonas sp. | reverse complement strand
TTATGAATATATCCAGGACGGTAAGCAGGGGATCATAAGAGTATATCTCAAATACGGCCCTAACAAAGAAAAGGTCATCACCGGGATCAAGAGAATCAGCAAACCCGGATTGAGAGTATATGTTAAAAAAGACGAAATTCCTAAAGTTTTAGGAGGACTGGGAACCGCAGTTATTTCCACCTCCAAAGGCTTAATGACCGATAAAAATGCACGCAAAACCGGACTTGGCGGAGAAGTAGTATGCTATATCTGGTAGCAAGGAGGGGTGAACAGTGTCCAGAATAGGGAAAAAGCCTATTAATCTGCCCAAAGGGGTAGAAGTCAAAATAGAGGATAATATAGTTACTGTAAAAGGCCCCCGGGGTGTATTGACTCAGCAGTTGCCAGGTGATATTGCCCTTAACATAAGCGAGGAGGAGATCCTGGTAACCCGGCCCAGTGATGCTAAAAAGCACCGGGCGTATCACGGACTCAGCCGCGCACTGCTGGCCAATATGGTAGAAGGGGTCACCAATGGATTTGAAAAGAAACTGGAACTGGTGGGAGTAGGATACAGAGCTCAGTTGCAAGGTAGTAAACTGCAGCTTAATGTGGGTTTCTCACATCCAGTCTTGATTGATGCTCCCGAAGGGATAGAATTTGAAGTACCAGCAGTGACCAGGATTACCGTAAAAGGAATCGATAAACAGCTGGTAGGCAATACTGCGGCTCATATTCGGGCCATCAGAAAGCCAGAACCTTACAAAGGCAAAGGTATTAAGTACGAAAATGAAGTAATCAGACGTAAGGCTGGTAAATCAGGGATCAAATAAACTAGGAAAGGAGTGGCGGTATTGTTTAAGAAAACTAGCAGTACAGCGCTCAGGCAGCTCAAGCATAAACGAGTTCGCAAGAAAATATCTGGCACTGCCCAAGTACCCAGGCTGTGTGTTTATAAAAGCTTAAAGCATATATATGTCCAGATTATTGATGATGAAAAGGGCGAAACCCTGGTGGCTGCTTCAACCCTGGAGCAGGATTTCGAAGGACTTAAATCCAAGTCCAACCAGGAAGCAGCTAAATTAGTGGGCAATAACATTGCTGACAAGGCTCAAGCCCAGGGTATAACTCAGGTAGTATTTGATCGGAACGGATATAAGTATCATGGTTGTGTAAAAACTCTAGCTGATGCTGCCAGAGAAAAAGGATTGCAATTTTAGTGCAGGACCCATTAGTAAGGAGGGAAAAGATGAACGACAGAGATCTGGCTGCTCCGGAATTAATAGAAACCATAGTTAACATTAGAAGAGTTGCCAAAGTGGTCAAGGGTGGCCGTAGATTCAGTTTTAGTGCTCAAGTGGTAGTAGGCGACGGAGCTGGCAAAGTAGGCACCGGAAAGGGTAAAGCCAACGAAGTGCCGGAAGCCATCAGAAAAGCGGTAGAAAATGCCAAAAAAAACATGATAGATGTACCCTTAATAGATGAAAGAACCATCCCCCATCAAATAACTGGCCGTTTTGGTGCCGGCAGGGTGCTTTTAAAGCCTGCCTCCGCTGGTACCGGAGTTATTGCGGGTGGACCGGTCAGGGCTGTTTTAGAAGCAGCTGGGATTAAAGATATTCTTACCAAATCCCTGGGGTCTTCCAATTCCAATAATATGGTTCATGCCACCATGGAAGGACTGAGAAGTCTTAAAAGAGCTGAAGAGGTGGCAAAATTGAGGGGCAAGAGCATAGAAGAGTTGACTAATTAGGAGGGATATGACTTGGCTAAGCAGATTAAAATTACCTGGACCAAAAGTTATATCGGCTGCCCCGAGACCCAAAAATCTACCATAAAAAGCTTGGGATTAAGGAAATTGCAGCATAGTGTGATAAAAGAAGACTGTCCCGAAATCAGGGGGCAGGTAAATAAAGTACAGCATCTGGTTACGGTAGAAGAAGTAGATTAAATTCAGGGAGGTTTTATTGTGAAACTTAATGAATTAAAATCTTCGCCAGGCAGCACCCGGCCTATAAAAAGGGTTGGGCGCGGCATTGGATCCGGACACGGCAAGACCTCGACCCGGGGACATAAAGGCCAGAAATCCAGATCTGGTGGTGGAGTTAGACCTGGTTTTGAAGGCGGTCAAATGCCATTACAAAGAAGAATACCCAAAAGAGGATTTACCAATATATTCAAAACCGAGTATGCCATTGTTAACGTAGGAGCCCTGAATATATTTGAGGATGGAACCATAATTACTCCAGAATTATTATTAAATCAGGGTATAATTAAAAAAGCTAAAAATGGTGGAGTTAAAATACTGGGCCAAGGCGAATTACAGAAAAAACTGACGGTTAAAGCCAATAAAATCAGCAAATCCGCGGCTCAAAAAATTATTGACCTGGGTGGGCAGATAGAGGTGATTTAATGCTGGGATCCATGCAGAAAGCGTTTAAAATCGGGGACCTAAGGACCAAGCTATTATTTACCTTGATGATGCTATTGGTCTTTAGACTGGGGGCTCATATTCCAGTTCCCAGCATAAATGCCGATGCGATACAGCAGTTCTTGACTGGACAATTGTTTAGTTTTTTTGATGTAATATCAGGTGGAGCCTTCAAGCGCTTTAGTATATTTGCCATGAGCATCACTCCCTACATTAATGCATCAATAATCATGAATCTGCTGCAAGTAGTTGTTCCCCGACTGGAACAATTGGCGAAAGAAGGGGAAGAAGGCAAGAAGGTACTAGCTCAATATACCCGGTATGGAACCGTGGTCCTAGCTTTTATCCAGGCTATAGGAATGGCCGTGGCTCTGGGTAGTAATAATGCAGTGATTAATCCCGGAGTAGTAAGCTACATGATAATCGCTATATCGCTAACTGCGGGAACCGCTATCTTGATGTGGATCGGGGAAATGATTACCGAGCATGGAATCGGAAACGGGATATCCTTGATCATCTTCGCCGGAATAGTATCCAGAATGCCCAGCCAGATAAGTGGTGTCATGCAGGAGCTGTCGGGAGGGATAATTGGCTACTTCAATATATTGCTGTTTATTATTTTGGCTCTGGCCATAATAGTAGCCATAATTGCCGTAAACGAAGGACAGAGAAGACTGCCGGTGCAATATGCCAAAAGAATGGTAGGACGCAAAATGTATGGGGGTCAGAGTACTTTCCTGCCCCTGAAAGTTAACGCTGCCGGCGTTATCCCCATCATCTTCGCTATGTCTTTGATGATGTTTCCAGCTACTATAGGATCATGGATGAGTCAGACCGGTGGATTCAACCAATTTCTTAACAACTATTTTAATTTTGGCAGTCCAGCATATAATATTCTATACTTCCTGTTAATTGTGTTCTTTACGTATTTTTACGTAGCTATAATCTTTAATCCGGCCGATGTGGCAGACAATATCAAGAAGTATGGGGGTTTTGTACCTGGTATTAGACCCGGACGGCCTACCGCCGAGTACATAGATCGGATTTTATCCCGCTTGACTCTGGCCGGGGGTATATTCTTGGGATTAATAGCCATTCTGCCTAATTTCGTCATAGCCTTGACGGGAATAACCAGCTTGTGGTTTGGAGGAACCTCGTTGTTGATCGTAGTAGGTGTTGCACTAGATACTATGAAGCAGATAGAATCACACTTACTTTTGAGAAGTTATGAAGGTTTTGTTAAATAATAGGAGATGATATTATGAACATAGTAATCATGGGACCTCCAGGAGCCGGAAAAGGAACCCAGGCAGAGTTTATCAAAAATAGATATAATGTACCCCATATCTCTACTGGAGATATGTTTCGGGAGGCAGTAAAAAAAGGAACCCCTATGGGGAAAGAAGCACAAAAGTATATGAACGAAGGAAAATTAGTTCCGGACCAAGTTACCATTGGCATAGTCGAGGATCGACTGGCTGAAGCTGATTGCCAGGCAGGTTTTCTATTAGATGGCTTTCCCCGCACCATCGTCCAGGCTAGAGCCCTGGACGCAGTAATGGAGAAACTGGGGCGAAAAATTGATGCCGCCATCAATATATCAGTTCCAGATAATATCTTGATTCAAAGGATGTCAGGAAGAGTCAGCTGTAAAGAATGTGGCAAAGTATATCATCTGGTATTCAGCCCACCGGTTGTTCAGAGTAAATGTGATCAATGTAGCGGTGAGCTTATCCAACGCAGTGATGATAATGCTGAAACGGCAAGCAATAGGCTGCAAGTGTATAACGAACAAACCAGTCCCTTATTAGATTACTACCAGGAAAAGGGACTGTTAAGAAATGTAGATGGCAATCGGGACCTTAAGGCAGTAGGTTCAGATATTGAAGCAACTTTGGACCAAGCCTAAGGGAGTCCGAAGCGGAATATGATTAAAGGTACAGAGCTAAATCGTCTCAGGTGGTCCAGAAATACCAATGGTCAACTATTGCGCACCGGGGTATGGGGGTGTCATAAAATCCTGAATGATTTAATAGGTCGAGTTGTTTATTCCAAATCTGGTCGCGATAAGGGCCGGATAATGGTGATAATTGATCGAATCAACGATCAATACTGGGTGGTGGCAGATGGAGATCTGCGCAGGGTAGAAAATCCTAAGATTAAGAACATCAAACACCTGCAGCTCACCCGAGTA
>CAZPSR010000177.1:0-4618 GCA_964589135.1 uncultured Syntrophomonas sp. | reverse complement strand
ATTATTACACCTCCGCTGAGACTAATTCCCAAATAGCATAAATAACTACAATAATATTCTATCAATCGACAGACAAAATAACAATAAGGCAATATATGTATAATAATCGGTTATGCTAGGTCGGGCCCCTGGCCCAACCAAAATTCTGCCCTAATAGGCAGCCGGCATAGTATTTCAAAAAACACCTTGATATATTATTATAAAATAAGCTATACCAACTCAAACTACTAAAGGGTTTTGAAATGGCGATATGGTTAAGCCTGAGAGAGAGGGTGGTGGCCTGAACAACATCTAAGAACTTTACAATATGCTAAAAGCAGGCAATGTATTGGGTCACCGGTTTAGGAGGGGGATTAAACAGGTGTTTCGAAACAAATTAACCTTGGTCCTGGTATTGATAGCCTTAGTGATAATGTTCCTGCTTCCTATAGCAAAATCAAATCCATATTTATCGATTGCCCTCTGGGTTTTGTGTTTGGGAATGATAATTATGGCTTTTATCCAAGCTGTGATAAATCAAATAAAATCAAATAAAATCCAGTGAAACCAAAAAACGAGGTAAATATATTCATATCATAATAATTTAAGCAGTGATTAATATGACTAGACCGTATTAACAGGCCGACTGGCCTGTTTTTTTCTTGGAAGGCCTAGTTAGGGGTAGAGGCCTGCTTTTTTATTGAAAATATACCGGAAATAGCAGTATTTTCAGGGCTTGTATGATTGAATAATGATTTTACGGCAATCATATAATATATTAACTTTTCGATGGAGGCCGAATTATGATTTATGAATTTACCGTAGCAACGGCCCATAGTACCGATACTTTTTTACAAGAGATTGATAAACGTTTGCGATGGATCAAGCAAAGGGGGTATGAATTGGAGACCCGCTTGGATCCAATGCGGGCAGTATCCAGTGCAACTGAGAGCAAATTCTTGTATTTTCGTTTATTTGGCAGTGACCGAAGGGATTCTACTTTTAGGAATGAGGATATCATCTATATATTCAAACATCAGATGGCTGAGGTATTAGCGGATCATATTGTAAATGATTGGGAGTCCAAACTCCTGTGGCGAGAAATTAATCGTTCCTATCGCAAATCAAGCCCGGATGATAAACATTCATTGCATACTAAAGCAGGTGATTTTCTGCGGCGGTGTCATCAAAATGAAAGCTTGAATCTGCTTATGAATTTTGGACGCAAGAATCGCATATCTCATCGCATATTGGAGCATATAAATGAAAATGCTTTCCTGGCGGTGGAAGGATTTATCAACTTTTGCATGAAAGAATATCTTACCGAAATAAAATTCGCGGTAGAGGTTGCAGCGGAAGAACTGAAAAATGAAAAAGAATACAACGACTTTGTTAATCTGCTCCGGTATTTTGTGGATACGCAAGCCCCTCGGGTAAAAGAAGTCAATCTGCTCTTAGGCAGTAATGGATTATTCTACCTGTGGGATCATACTGGATGCAAAATTGAAGAACAATATATGCAGCACTATCTGGATGACCTCTTGCTGGATGAAGTAAGTCTGGATGATTTGCTGGTAAGCATTCTGATTACAATAGCTCCCAGAAGGATTATAATCCATAATGCCCTGGAACTGCCCCCTAATGAATCAGTAGAGATAATAAAACAAGTGTTTGAGGATAAGATTGTGTTTTGCCGTGGCTGTATGCGCTGTGCCCGATTCATATGCGAAATAGAGCCAAGTGGTAAACGAAAATAACTGAATACTTGCTCACCTACCCCTTGCCTGGCAAGGGGATTTTTTTGGGGAAAAACTTACTCTAAGTTTGCGGTTACTGTCAAAGTTTGATATATTTTTCCTAATAGAAAATCAGAGGAATGCAATGTTGCAAATAATAGCTATTCCAATAATCAGTGCCTTTATCGGATATATTACCAATGTAGTAGCTATCAAACTGCTTTTTTGGCCCCGCAAACCTATTAATTGCCTGGCCTTCGAGTTGTATGGACTATTGCCCAAAAGGCGAAAAGATATAGCAGAGAGCATTGGGGCCCTTGTAGAGGAAGAGCTTTTATCAGTCTCGGATATTTTTGCCCATATAGATACTCCCCAAGTTCGCAACTCCCTGGTGGATAAGATAATGGAGATTATTAGGGCCCGGATAGCCAATGCGGTGCCAGGTTTTGTTCCGGGTAAAATCGCCAATTTGGTAGGAAGCAGTGTGGATCGGTTACTGCGCCAGGAAGCGGAGGACATTATCAGTCAGGTAATGAAAGCCAGTGAGCTTTATTTGAGTGAAGAAATACAGATAAAAAGTATAGTGGAAGAAAAGATAAATCAGCTGGAAATTTTACAGTTGGAAAAAATGCTTAAAGAGGTTTCCGCCCGTGAGTTGAGGTTTATTGAGGTCTTGGGAGGAGTCCTGGGTTTCCTGATTGGTATTATTCAAATGACCATACTATGGATATTTCCCTTATAAGAGTAAGATGAATTCAGGAGGTAATGAATATGGTAACAATTAAACTGAAAGATGGTGGCCAGCGTCAGTATCCAGAAGGGATCACCTTGCTGCAGATAGCTGAAGACATAAGCAAGAAGCTGGTTCAAAATGCTGTGGTGGCTAGATTTAACGGGCAAATAACCGACCTCAATACTGAGATCACCGAAGATGGCACGCTGGAACTCCTGGATTTTACTGATCCCGAAGCTAGAGCAGTTTATCGACATTCTTCTTCTCATGTTATGGCTCAAGCGGTACAGAGATTATGGCCGGGAACCCAATTGGCCATTGGCCCGGCCATAGATAAGGGTTTCTACTACGATCTGGATAGTGAACATACCTTTACCCCGGAAGATTTTGAGGCTATCGAGGCGGAGATGCAGAAAATAATCAAGGCTGATTATCCAATTATAAGAAAGGAACTCAAGCGGCAAGAGGCCCTGGATTTCTTTGCGGAAAGGAATGAACCCTACAAAATTGAACTGATTCAGGACTTGCCGGAGGATGCGGTAATCAGCCTTTACCAGCAGGGGGAATTTGTTGATCTCTGTGCCGGCCCTCATGTGCCCTCTACTGCCCGCTTGAAGGCTATCAAACTGATGAGCCTGGCCGGGGCTTACTGGCGCGGCAGTGAAGATCGGCAGATGCTGCAGAGGATTTATGCTACCTCCTTTCCTAAAAAAAGTATGCTGGATGATTATCTGCAAAAGTTGGAAGAGGCCAAGAAGCGAGATCATCGCCGCTTGGGCCGAGAATTAGGATTGTTCGTGGTCTTGGATGAAGGACCTGGCTTTCCTTTCTTCTTACCCAAGGGTATGATTTTGCGCAATGAATTGGAAAAGTTTTGGCGCGAAGAACATGCCCGGGCTGGGTATGATGAAATCAGGACTCCGCTGATACTTAATCGTCAATTGTGGGAAGAATCAGGCCACTGGGATCATTATAAGGAAAACATGTATTTCACCCAGATTGATGAAGCTGATTATGCCATCAAGCCTATGAACTGCCCGGGGGGGATGCTGGTTTATAAGCAAAGCATCCATAGTTATCGGGACCTTCCTTTGCGGATGGGAGAAATGGGCCTGGTTCACCGGCATGAGATGTCGGGAGTTCTACATGGATTAATGCGGGTAAGGGCCTTTACCCAGGATGATGCCCATATCTTCATGTTGCCTGAGCAAATTATTGATGAGATAAAAGGGGTTATTGACCTGGTGGATAAATTTTATGCTCTATTCGGTTTCCCCTATCATGTAGAAGTATCCACTAGACCGGAAAAGGCCATGGGGTCAGATGAGATGTGGGAAATTGCTACTAATGCCTTGAAGCAGGCCTTGGACGAAAAAGGCATGGAATATCGCATAAATGAAGGGGATGGTGCCTTTTATGGTCCCAAAATAGACTTCCATCTGCAGGATTCCTTGGACCGGACCTGGCAATGCGGTACGGTACAACTGGATTTTCAAATGCCGGAGAAATTTGATCTGTCTTATATAGGGGAAGATGGAGAGAAACACCGCCCCGCCATGATACACCGGGTTATTTATGGCAGCATAGAGCGCTTTATCGGCATACTCACCGAACATTTTGCGGGAGCCTTTCCAGCCTGGTTGGCACCTGTACAAGTTAGGGTCTTGCCCATAACTGATCGCAATCACGACTATGCCCGGGAGGTAGTACAGGAGTTAAAAGCGGAAGGAATTCGGGCTGAGGCGGATCTGCGCAGTGAAAAAACCGGCTATAAGATAAGGGATGGGCAGATGCAGAAGATTCCCTACCTCCTGATAGTGGGAGATAAGGAAGAAAAGGCCGCTACGGTATCAGTAAGGCATCGGCGGGAAGGAGATTTGGGACCCGCTGGCCGGGCAGATTTTAAAGCCCAGCTCTTGGCTGAAATCAGGGAAAAGCTTAATCGATAAGATTGCATCTGGGGATTATTTATGCTATACTCCTAAATGTACTAAGCAGGAGCTTTGCTTCTCACCTTACAGCAGTGTTGTTAAGGTATTGATTAACTATACCAGGGTTTATAGCAGTGAAGTATTATATTCTGGCTAATTGTTAATGATTTAGAAGCAGGCTATCTAGCCTGCTTTTATATTTTTCGGGAGGTGAACTTCTTATCAGCAAGGATTGGAGA
>CAZPSR010000176.1:0-4631 GCA_964589135.1 uncultured Syntrophomonas sp. | reverse complement strand
TTCCCTGCCGAGCGGGGATAAACCCGATTCATATCAGCTTCACCGCTTACCCTTCTCAGGTCTCTGGCAATAGCCCGCTGGTTGACCCGGGGCATAACCAGCAAGGTTCCTTTATCAATATTCCAATCCTTAACCTTATTGGCTGCTGTGTATCCAGCAGTTTCATTGCCATGAACACCGCCTAATAGCAAAACTGTGGGACCAGGTTTACTGCTCTTTATTACATATAGGTCAGTTGAGTACTTGGTTCCTGCTGCCAAAGTGTATTTGCTCCTGCTGCATTCAGATCCCTGGCCTGCAGCTGCCATAACCTGACTATTACCACTAATGCTAAGAATACCTAAAACTGCAACAATCAAGGTAATAAAGATAACTTTAAATTTCTTGCTAATAATTACCATATTTTATCATTCCCATCCTTCAATTAATTTAATTGTTATCAAGGTAAACAATAGCAAGTTTCGTCATTATATGTTATATTCCTGCAGTTAATTTATGGCATGCAAGCATCCCCACCTATAAGCCAGAGAAGCAACAGACTTACCAAAGCTTAAATAATGCTGTATTTCAGCTTTTGATGGAAAAGCTTCCAGGGAAGGTTATAACATTATTTACCAGGGACTTTTTAGGTTTATGATAAGGTGTTAGTTAGAAAACAAAGGAGCCATAGGAAATCCTTGGCTCCTTTGAGATCCAATTCTATTAGAGCCTTTACCTCATGCTCAGATGCCTCAAGACGGTTTGGGCTGCTTTGAGTTGGTAATTAACCCGAACCGACAACTTGGGACTACTACAGGTTTCAAAAATCAGGCTTTTTACTCCCAGGTGTTGTCCGGCAGCCCTGGCTAGGCTTCCCTTAACTGGATATTTCAAGCGGCTAAATTTCTTATAAGAGGTTTTAATACCACCATTCAAATTGCTTACTATTTTAGATGCAACCGTCTTAGTGCCATTATTGGGATAATAGATCACCGTCTGACCCACTGAATTGGTAGATTTCTTTTTGTAGTAATCATAACCTTCATGCATGTCCATCAGCCAATCAACCTTATGTTTTTTAACCGCTGACCAGATGGCTCGGGATAGAGTGTTGTCAGCCTTTCCCTTAGAGGTCCGGGGAAAATCCCGATTAAGGTCTCCTACCTTACTTAAGTATCTTACCTTATTGTTAACTGCCAAAACATTAGCTTTGGGAAGTACCAATAATTTACCCCTTTTTACTCTCCAGTCTTTTACTTTGTTTGCCGCAGTATACCCAGCTCTTTCATTTCCATGTACACCTCCGACAATCATAACCACTGGACCAGGTTTACCACTATCAATAACATACAGCTTTGTAGCATATTTAGTGCCCTTGGCTAAAGTCTCTACTTTTACCGTATTTTTGGTAGTAGCTGCCGAAGCTGGTAAGGGGTTAACCAGCAATACACTTGCAGCAAATACAAATACCACCAGGGAAACCAATAGACTTTTAAACCTTGTGCCTACAATCTTCAAGAAATATCATTCCTTTCCTAAACATATCCTTTATTACAAATTAGTAAACACAAGTAAATTTCGTCATATTTTGTTATTTTCCTGCCGTTTTTTGGTGGTAATTAGTGGAAATGCAGTTTATTTGTCGGTCGGGCGAATAATATCGTAGTGAAAGGAGAGGATCTGAAGATCATTAAGGTGGCGATCCAAGCTGCTATAAATAGCCTCAATAATAGAATCAATTTCTGCATGTTTAGAGGTTACAGCACTAAATCCCAGGGAACAACGTTGCCATAACTGCTGCTCATCAACTTCAGCAATGGAAATATTGAATCGTTTTCTTATACGTTCAACTATGCTTAAAATAATTTTCCTTTTTTCTTTTAGATTGGAGCAGTAAGGTAAGAACAAACTAATTTCCCCATAAACCACATACATAGCGACTAAAACCTCCAAAGAATATCTGCTTAAAGTTTCATTCATTCTAACAACTAAAACCGTTTATTACAAATTACCCAGTCTGCTCCATTTATAAATTCCAGCTCTACATTGTTCTAAGGCTGCCACATTAACCAGGCAAAATCCTTACTCTATTAATTTATCGACAATATCTTGTGTTATTGTCGAATAATGATATGATGTAGATAGTAATAAAATATTTTTATGGTTTAGGTGGGAGCATTACCAATGAACGTAGAACAATTTGAAATATTCAGGACTATTGCCCAAGTCAAAAGCTTCACTAAAGCCGCCAAAATTCTAAACTTTACTCAGCCAGCCATCAGCTCGCAAATAAAAGGATTAGAACAGCATTATAAGACTTCTTTATTTGAGAGATGTAATTCCGGGGTAAAATTAACTGAGGCCGGCAGAAAGTTTTATGAATATGGAGACAAAATACTAACCTTATATGAGCAAATGGAAAATGATATTGCTGGTTTGTCAGGACTGGACAAAGAGAACTTTACTATCGGAGCTAGTTATACGGCCGGAAACTATTATTTGCCCAATTCCATTATGGCTTTCAAAGAACTGCATCCCAAGAGCTATGTCAAATTGTACATTGCCGATAGTCAGCAGATAATAAGAGAGTTAAAGGATCGCAATGTGGATTTGGGCATCATCGAAGGAAATGCTTTTTATGACCGCGACCTGGACTTTTTTAAAATCGGTAAAAGTGATTTAGTATTTATTGCAGCAGCAAGTCATTACAGTAAGAACAACAATAGCCTTAGCTTATCAGAAGTACTGGTCGAACCATTTATATCACGAGAAGATGATTCTATATTACGCAACTATATTAGCAAGAATCTAAATAAATCTAACATTCAATATGATGAACTAAATATAGTAATGGAAATAACCAACTTTGAAGCAATAAAACACGCGGTCATAAATAATAAAGGAATTTCTATATTGCCGTACCCGGTAGTTGAACGAGAGTTGCGACTAGGTACTCTCTGTCAGCTACCGGTAAAAGGCTGGAATTTATCCTGGGATATAAATATCGTTAGAAGGGCCAATGAATCATTGCCCGGTCTTAAACAAAGCTTTTTGGATTATTTAATGAACTGCAACTTGATACTATAACATTCAGTAAACAATTAACCGGCTTTTAGCCGGTTTTTTTCTTCACTTCCCCATGTTCCGATAATGAACATTATGTAAACTTGTTATGAACACTCATTCTTTTCTTGTTATCCCCTTCAGCAAGTTTACAAAATGTTCGGATGAGCCAGTTATTCCTGCGCCTTATATGCGCTTAATAACTTCTGATGCATCGAATCACTGAGTGTAATACCTGCATCTTTTAACATACCTATGTGACGGTAATAAGTTCGCTTACTTAATATTTCAGGTATTCGACCAGGGTCTAAATAGAATATCAGCGTATAAGTACCGATCAATAATCTTGCTTGTTCTGTATGGCCATACTTTTGTAAAATCTTATGAATTTCTGACTTGAAAAAAACCTGAAAACCTTCCAAATTCATCATGACTTTGCCCTCTTTTTCGTATCAATATTTCGTACATGATACCACAGATGGCATTAATATTACAAGCATATCTGAAAAAGCCATAATAATGGCGTTTATAAAAAGTGTTTGTGCCATCGAGCGATAAATGAGCATAAAAACAGTACCACAGATGGCATAAAATCATGCCACAGATGACACAATATATCAGCTTAAAATATGCTCTGACCTCCATGTAATCGGCCTTACAGCAGATAATAGACTAAAATCACTTTTTCACCCCTTCTACATCTAACTTGTTACGTTCGTCGTGTGTTACTATAGTGTACGAACCTTTTTATTGTTGTTTTTTAAGCAGACATATTTCATGCTTGAGCTTATTGATTAAACCCTCGGTAACCTTTAATGAGTGCTGGCTAAGAGGTTGATTGTTATAACTATCCAATGCCATATCATTCACTAGTTTCTGAATACCACATGATATTTTTAAGATGCCTGTCATTCTGTATGTATTAACGGCCTGGTTGTTATTGACTACCGTTAGCATCATTCATCCCTCCCTGTTATCTTTTAGACCGTGACCTGCCGTAGCAGCGAGAGCCTACCACTAAGCCCACCCAGAATAAAGGGTAAAGGCTTTGCCCCGGCTCATGCTTCGCCAGCCCTTTACACTGGGACCCCAGGCTTGTGGTTCACGGCAGGCAAGGCGGCCCCGGTCTTTTCTCCGTGTTCTCTTATCCAGCGGCCTATTATATATGCCCCCAATCCTGAAATAGTAAGGCCATAGCTTTGCGCTATTTCGTTTAGTTCTTCTTTTATGCTGTTTTCTACCTTAATTGATATCCTCGTGTTTCTAGCCGTAAAATAACCCCCTTTTAAGCTCAAATTTTCCCTAGCTTAACCCATATGGTCAATAAATGTCAAACGCTAAACAAGTTAGCCGGGCGTTGAGGACCCCCGGTCTCCTCAAACGCCCGGCATTAACTTGTCTTATAGCTTATTTGATGGACTTTTTAAGATATCTTGTCGAAACAGTCTAGCATAATAACCATTTTGCGAAGGGCCATATTATGA
This sequence comes from uncultured Syntrophomonas sp., assembly GCA_964589135.1. GTDB lineage: Bacteria > Bacillota > Syntrophomonadia > Syntrophomonadales > Syntrophomonadaceae > JAAYJK01. Next base: position 105 of record CAZPSR010000176.1, on the reverse strand, counting down.
TAAACAAGGCTTATTTGATAACTTGCTCTATACGGCCCCTCCCAAAACAGTGAACATTATGTAAACTTGTTATGAACACTCATTCTTTTCTTGTTATCCCCTTCA
>CAZPSR010000175.1:0-4654 GCA_964589135.1 uncultured Syntrophomonas sp. | reverse complement strand
AAGGCGGCATCAAACCAGCCGAACCTTCCTTCCTGGAGGGTTTAAGAAGATTGTGTGATAAGGAAGGAATCCTGCTGATCTTCGACGAGGTTCAGTGTGGCATGGGTCGGACCGGACGCCTGTTCGCTTTCCAGCATTATAAGCTGCAACCGGATATACTTACCCTGGCCAAAGGACTGGGCGGGGGCTTCCCGGTTGGGGCCATGGTGGCCAATGACCAGGCTGCAGGCGGATTCGCGCCTGGCGATCATGCTTCTACTTTTGGAGGAAATCACTTGGCTACGGCAGTAGCTAATCGGGTGTTGGAGATATTAAGCAATGGGACCTTTTTACCGATGGTAGAAAAAAATGCCAGGTACCTGGGTCAGGAGCTGAAAAAGCTGGTCGACACCCGGATTATTGAAACTCGGGGAATAGGCTTTATGCAAGGTATAGAATTTAACTGCGAGATCAAGGGGCTGGTCAATGCTTGCCTGCAGCAGGGTTTGCTTGTAGTTGGTGCTGGTCCCAGAGTTCTGCGTCTGGTTCCTCCCTTGACGGTTACTGAAGAAGAAATCGACCAGGCTATGGCAATAATCCGAGCTGCTTTGGCAGAGTGGACCCAATAAAGGACCTGATAAGAACATAAAGGGAGTGGGATAAACATGTATGAAATTAATGATTCCTTAAGAGGACGGGATTTTATTAGCATATATGATTTCAGTGTTGGGGAAATAGAATATATCCTGGAGGTAGGCCGGGAAATTAAGAAATTGCAAAAAGCTGGTATTAAGCATCACTACCTGGCCGGAAAGACTCTGGGTATGATATTTCAGAAGGCCTCCACCCGTACTCGGGTAGCCTTTGAAGTGGGTATGTATCAACTGGGAGGACATGCCTTGTTTTTAAGTCCCCGGGATATACAGCTGGGGCGGGGAGAAACTATCAAAGATACCGCCCAGGTTTTAGGACGGATGCTGGATGGGATTATGATCCGTACTTTTGATCACCAAGAGGTGTTGGAGCTGGCTCAGTGGTCGCAGGTGCCAGTAATAAATGGCCTTAGCGATTTGCTCCATCCCACCCAGATCATCGGGGACCTAATGACTATTCAGGAACACCGAGGAGAACTGAAAGGGCTTAAAGCCTCGTTTATCGGAGATGGTAACAATGTAGCCCATTCTCTGCTCTATGGTGGTGCCCGGGTGGGCATGGATGTGGTTATTGCCTCTCCCCCCGGCTTTGAGCCCAATAGCGAAATTTTAGCCCAGGCTCAGGCCGAAGCGGTGGAAACCGGGGCTAAATTATGGGTAGTACAGGACCCTGAGGAAGCAGTAGCCGGAGCCGACGTGATTTATACTGATGTATGGGCCAGTATGGGGCAGGAGGCAGAAGCAGAAGAAAAAGAAAAACAATTCTTAAAATATCAGGTCAATAGCCGACTCTTAAGCCTGGCCCATCCGGATGCCATTGTGCTGCATTGCCTGCCTGCTAAGCGGGGTAAGGAAATAAGCAGTGAGGTAATGGATGGTCCCCAATCAGTAGTATTCCAAGAGGCGGAAAACCGGTTGCACGCTCATAAAGCAATCATGGCCGTAAGCATGTAAAACCATTGGTGCCGGGTATTAAGTTATTGGCCAATAACTTAATACCCGGCACCACCAAGGGAGGAGTATTATGGATAGTGGAATTGAGGTAGCCAGAAAATCAGATATACCTTTAATGCTTACATTCTGGCGCAATACCCCCGGGGTTGACTTAGGGGGAGATGATGAAAAATCCTTAGCGCTGTTCATGCAAAAAAACCCCAGTACCTGTTTGATAATAAGGAACAAACAGGGTATAATTGGCACTGTTTTGGGAGGCTTTGACGGCAGACGAGCTTTTATTTACCATTTGGCTGTGCACATTGATTTCCGTGGAAAGGGTTATGGAATAAAACTCTTACAAGAGGTCATCACCCAATTTAGGGCATTAAAGGCGGAGAAAATTCACCTTTTTGTAATAAACAACAATTTTGCTGCCATGACCTTTTATGATAAACAGGATTGGGTTAAGCGGCAGGACATTACAGTATTTTCTTATAATCCACAATAATAAGAAGAAAAGGGAGTATGCAGATTGAAAAAAAACCGAGTAATTATCATGGGAGCAGCAGGTAGAGATTTTCACAACTTCAATACCTATTTTCGCGACAATACGGATTATGAGGTAGTAGCTTTTACCGCTACTCAAATACCAGATATAGAAGGCAGGGTATATCCAGCCGCTATTGCCGGGCCAAACTACCCTCAGGGCATTCCCATTTACCCGGAAGAAGAGTTGGATGCTTTAATTAAAAAATATGAGGCTGACCAGGTAGTTTTCGCCTATAGTGATGTATCCCATGAATACGTGATGCACAAAGCCTCCCAGGTATTAGCTTCAGGTGCTGATTTTCGCCTTATGGGGCCGAAAAACACTATGTTGAAATCTACCGCTAAAGTTGTGGCAGTGACGGCAGTCAGAACCGGTAGCGGTAAGAGTCAGACCACTCGCTATGTAGCCAACAAGCTTACCCAAATGGGCCAAAGGGTTGCTATAATCAGGCATCCTATGCCTTATGGCAACCTGGAAGAGCAGTTGGCTATGCGCTTTGGCAGCTATGAAGATTTGGATAGATTCAATTGTACCATTGAGGAAAGAGAAGAATTTGAACCTCATATTGATAATGGAATGGTGGTATTTGCTGGGGTTGATTATGAAGCCATATTAAAAATGGCGGAAGCAGAAGCAGATGTAATCCTGTGGGATGGGGGAAACAACGACTTATCGTTTTATAACACCGATCTGCATATTGTGGTAGTAGATCCCCATCGAGCCGGACATGAATTGACTTTTCATCCCGGAGAAACCAATTTGCGTATGGCTGATATAGCCATAATCAATAAAATCGATTCTGCTGATCCGGCAGCTGTAGAACAAGTTAAAAACACCATTTCAACCATTAACCCCCGGGCTAAAATCATCCTGGCCAACTCACCCATAACGCTTGATAATGCCGAAGCCATAGCAGGCCAAAAGGTGTTGGTAATTGAGGATGGGCCTACTCTTACTCATGGCCACATGGCCTATGGAGCTGGTGTGATTGCTGCGGAAAAGCTGGGTGCTGCTGAGTTGATTGATCCTCGTCCTTATGCGGTAGGATCTATCAAAGATACTTTTGCCAAATACAATCATTTGTCCAAGCTCCTGCCTGCTATGGGCTATGGAAAAACCCAGATCGAGGAATTGGAAAAGACTATTAATGATTCCCCGGCCGAACTGGTAATAATAGGAACCCCCATTGATTTAAGAAGAATAATGAATTTGGACAAACCGGCTCTTAGAGTTAGATATGAACTGGAGGAAATTGGAGATAGCCAATTGGTCAGCATCTTAGCAAAGTTATAAGCAGATTCAGGCTTGCTGATAAAAAAAATAAGTAATTTGGATACATTAGCTTTAAGAAGGTGGCCCAGAATAATCATAAGGGGATTCTTTATTCTGAAAAGAACCCAAAGTAACTTGACACGATCCGACGTTTTAGTATTCTTGACTAAATAGCTTTGGTCAAGGTATAATGATAAGAGTGAAATAGTAGCTAAAGCCCTGGTCCTGGTTTATTATTGCCTGAGACGAGGGTTTAATTTTTTAAGCTTTACCGGGTAGGAAGCCTGGGGGTATATTGCGACCTATCCATCTAGTCGCTCCGGCGGAAGATAAGAAAAATAGAGGTGTATCATGGCCAAGAAAGCTGGAATTAAGCCAGTAGTAGACAATCGAAGAGCCAGACATAATTATCATATAAAAGAGGCATTTGAAGCCGGGCTGGTTTTAAAAGGGACCGAAGTCAAGTCCCTGCGCATGGGCAAAGGGAATTTGCAGGATGCTTATGCCATAGTCAAGGGCGGTGAGGTATGGGTCAACAACTTTCATGTCAGTCCTTATGACAAGGGCAATATATTTAACCATGATCCCTTACGGCCTAAAAAACTCCTCCTGCACAAGCGGGAGATAAACCGTCTGATAGGCCTGCAGCAGGAAAAAGGCTATACCCTGATACCCTTGAAAATATACTTTAAAAACGGACGAGCCAAGATGGATTTAGCCGTAGCGGTGGGTAAAAAACTCTATGACAAACGGGATGATATAGCCGCCCGGGATGCCAAACGCCAAGTTGAAAGGGCTATCAAGGAGCAGGGACGCTCAAGTTGACATTAGACCCAACAGGGTGTAAAATCAGTATTCCAGACACCATTAACCTTCGATGCAGTTATCCAACTTATGGGGGCGTACTGGTTTCGACGGGGGAATAGGTGAGTTGGGCAGCGAGCCGAGTTGTCGCCAGCTCGTTAAAAAGGTGAAAAAACTAAAATAACTGCAGAAGATAATTTTGCACTAGCCGCTTAAGCGGCTCGTCCGGCTAAGTTTCCTCACGGCTTAGTGCAGGGCGTCACTTAGTGAGGGTACCCTTTAGCCTTCTTTCTCGAGGGGCTTATAGGGGAAATTTATCGGGAATAGCTCGAAGGAGCCTGTTCGTGGGTGCCGGCTGAGCGAAACCCAAAACACGGACTGCGCTCGGAGACACCTGGCTGGTCATTCTTTCGGACGGGGGTTCGACTCCCCCCGCCTCCACCAGATTATCTACCATCTA
>CAZPSR010000174.1:0-4684 GCA_964589135.1 uncultured Syntrophomonas sp. | reverse complement strand
CGGCATCCTGACGCCTTTTGATGGTTACCACTACCAATACCAATATGGTGATCAAATAGGGAAACATGGCTAGGAAAAAGGAAGATAGGTTAATACCTATAGTCTGCAATCTAAAGGTTAAGGCTTCTACTCCCCCGAAGAGATAAGCACCCAAAATAGCCCGGGTCGGATTCCAGAGAGCAAAGATGACTAAAGCAACTGCAATCCATCCTCTCCCAGCAGTCATATTCTCCTGCCAGGTGGGGGCATAAACCAGGGATATATAAGCTCCTCCCAATCCCGCCATCATTCCTCCAACTATTGTACACAGATACCTGATCCGGGACACATTGATACCCACCGCATCTGCTGCCTGGGGATTTTCCCCCACTGAACGAATAGCCAAACCCCATTTGGTTTTAAACAGCAGATACCAAATAGCCACAGCCAGCACAAGTGACAGATATACCAGTGCATCATGGCGAAAAAACACCGGTCCCAGGTAGGGCAGGTCAGACAATACCGGTAGATGCAAAGATTTAAAACCATAGTGCATCGGTATACCCTGATAGCTTTTCCCCATAAAACCGCTTAGACCACCACCAAAAATGGTCAAGGCCAAGCCGCTTACCACTTGATTGCCCCGCAGACTAACCGTAACCAGAGCATGGATGGCAGCCATACTGCCTCCCCCGGCCAGGGCGGCCAGCAAACCATACCAGTGATTACCAGTATTAACGGTAACGATAAAACCCAGGGCCGCCCCAACCAGCATCATACCTTCGACTCCCAGGTTGAGTATTCCGGACCTCTCCGCCAGCAGCTCACCTACGGCTGCGAACAAGATAGGGGTGCCTGCCACTATGGTGGCTGCCAGCAAGGCCATCCAGGCATTAGTATCCATTAGAGGACCTCCTTGTGTACCCGAACTAATCTATAATTTAGAAATATCTCTCCCGCCAGGAGGAAGAACAATACTGTACCCTGTAATACCTGAGTAATAGAAAAGGACACTCCCACTATTTGCACCGCAAACCCGCCAACCAGAAGAGCCCCGAACAGGAAAGCCACCATGATAATGGCCAGGGGATTCAGACGGGCCAACCAGGCCACGATAATGGCGGTATAGCCATAACCAGGAGATATTCCCTGCTGCAAGCGATGAGTGATCCCGGAGACCTCTATCATTCCTGCTATTCCAGCAATTCCGCCGCTAATCATCATAACCAGTATTATGTTTTTTGACACATTCATCCCAGCATATTTAGCCGCCGCAGAGCTTTCTCCCATAACCCTGACCTCGTAACCCCACCGGGTATATTGAATGCTCAGATAAAATATGATAGCTATAATAACGGCCAACAACAGTCCCAGGTGGACCCGGCTGTCTCCCCAGGTGGGGAGCTGGGCGGCAGGAGCAAAAATAGGGGTCAAGGGAAAGCCCATACTGTTAGGATCCTTCCAGGGGCCAAAGACCAGGTAATCCACCCAAAAAATAGCCACATAATTTAACATCAAGGTGATTATGGTCTCGTTAACCTGCCAATATGCTTTTAATATTCCAGGGATCAATCCCCACAAAGCCCCGGCCGCAAAAGCGGCTATCAGCATAAGGGGAATAATAAGCCAAGGACCGCTGGCCTGGCCCAGGTTCAGGGCTAACCAACTGGCGGCCAGTGCTCCCAAATATATTTGTCCTTCAGCTCCAATATTCCATAGCTTCATCTTGAAGGCCAGAGAAACTGCTAGACCGGCAATCATTAGAGGAATTGCCTTTACTATTGTTTCTGATATAGCATAGGAGCTGCCCAGAGCACCATTATACAATTTCTGATAAACCACGACCGGGTTATGCCCGGCCAGAGCTAATATCAGCCAGCCCACCGCAAATGCCATTAATACTGATGCCACTGGCACCAGTACCCGTGCCAGGTGGGACTCCTTTTCTCTCCTGATTAATTTTATCCTAGCCATTTTCTACTCCTGTCAACTGGGCTCCTACCATTAGAGATCCAATCTCATCTATGGAGGTTTTATTAACCTCCAATACCCTGGATATACTACCCTGATACATTACAGCTACTCTATCGGCAATCCTGAATATGTCTTCCAGGTCTTCCAAAACCAGTACAATAGCAGTCCCCTGGTCTCTTTCTTGCAATAATAATCCATAGATATCTTCGGCTGCTGCCACATCCAAACCTCGGACTGGATAAGAGGCCAAAAGCAACCTGGGCTCTTGCTCAATTTCCCGACCTAACAGCAGTTTCTGCAAATTGCCCCCGGACAGATAGTTGACCGGATGCCTTAGATCGGCTAAATGAACATTGTATTTATCCACTATACCTTTGGTATAATGGCGTATCTTCTTGTAATTCAAGAAGTAGCCGCTTAAAAACACTTCTTTATAGTAATTGCGCAATATGCTGTTGTCGACAACGCTCAAGTTGGGAACCAGACCAGTCCCGATGCGGTCTTCGGGAACCATATTAATGCCCCGTGATATTCTTTCTCTTACTTTAAGATGGTTTATTTCTTCCCCCAGGTATTCAATGCTGCCGGATAGGGCAGGTCTCATCCCCGCCAAAGCTTCCACCAGTTCCTTTTGTCCATTACCGGCTACCCCAGCAATGGCCATAATCTCACCCTGGCGCAAATCAAAGCTGGCCTCTTTTACCGCCACATAAGCCAAATCCCCTCTGACCTTAAGCCGTTCAACACTGAGTATGACCTGGCCTGGAGCTTGATCCCGCTGGGCCTGAGAATAAATTACCTCCCGGGCCACCATCATCCGGGTTAAGCGGGCTTCATCCAGGTTTTCAATTCTGTCTTCTCCTACCACCCGGCCTCGTCGCAAAACCGTAACATAATCAGCGATTTCCATAACCTCATCTAATTTATGGGTAATCAATACAATGCTTTTACCCTGCCTGCTCATCTTCCGCAGTATTTCAAATAATTCCTTGACCTCCCCAGGAGTAAGAACCGTGGTGGGCTCATCCATTATCAGCACTTCACAGCCCCGATATAACATTTTAATTATCTCCACCCTCTGCTGTTCACCCAGCGAGAGTTGATGTACCCGGGCGGCCGGGTTGATAGCCAACCCATAACTTTGAGATATTTTTTCCGTCTCTTTTTCTATTAGTTCCCGCTTTATTCTGCTTCGTACTTGAGGAGCTCCCAATACAATGTTTTCGGCAACCGTAAATTTCTCTACCAGCCTGAAATGCTGATAAATCATACCTATGCCTGCTTCCAAAGCTTTACGGGGAGAATCCAACCTTACTACCTGGCCTTGTACCTTGATAACACCACTATCCGGTCGATACAAACCGGCTAAAATACTCATCAAAGTAGACTTGCCAGCTCCGTTTTCCCCCAACAAGGCATGGACTTCTCCAGGGTAAACCCGAAAACTAATGTTGTCATTTGCAATAACCCCGGGGAAACGCTTGCTTATTCCTTTCATCTCTATTGCTGGGGTCCTTTTCAATCTCGTAATCCCTCCAAGGTAAAGGGCGGCCTTTAAGCCGCCCTCTGCTGCTTGATAAATCTACAGAGTGCCCTGGACTCCAGCCACAAACCAGTCCACGCTCAACATTTCTTCATCGGTCAGGACCTGTCCCTGGGCTACCTTTTCACTTCCGTCCTGGGCCTTGATGGGACCGGTGAATACATCCCATTCATGGTCTGCCATAGCTTGCTTTTTAGCCGCTACCTGTTCCACTATTTCAGCTGGTACTTTTTCACTGATCGGAGCCAGATCTACTATGCCTTCATCCAGTCCTCCCCAATATGATTCTGAGGTCCAACTGCCATCCATAACTGACTTAACCGTATCAAAATAGAATGGACCCCAATTCCATACCGGTGAAGTAAGATGAGCATTAGGAGCAAACTCCCGCATATCATTATTATATCCAACACTATACTTGCCGGCTTCTTCTGCTGCTACTTGGGGTTCCGCTGTATCCTGATGCTGGGCAATTACATCACAACCTGCTTCTAACAGGCTCTTAGCAGCTTCTTTTTCTTTGGTGGGGTCAAACCAGGTGTTTGTCCATACAACATTTACGGTAGCCTCTGGATTGACTGCTTGCACGCCCAGAGTAAAAGCATTTATTCCCCTGACCACTTCAGGAATTGAATATGCTGCTACATAGCCCAGTTGATTGTTCTCGGTCATAGCTCCGGCTACCATGCCACTCAGATAACGAGCCTGATAAATACGGCCAAAATAGGTACCCAAGTTATCAGCTCTCTCCAAGCCAGAGGCATGCATAAAGGTTATATCCGGGTATTTCTTAGCTACTGCCAGCATGGCATCACCATAACCAAAGCTATTACCAAAAATAATGGAACAGCCTTCCTGGGCTAATTGCTCAAAGCTGCGCTCGGCATCTGCACCTTCAGGCACATTCTCTAAGATGATAGATTCCACTCCGGGGATCTCAGCCTCCAAATACTTTCGTCCCTGATCATGGGCATAGGTCCAGCCATGATCACCGGGAACCCCGATATAGACCCAGCCTACTTTTATGCTTTCTTGATTATTGGGGTCACCTGCTTCTGATTGGGTATCTCCCCCACAGCCTACCACCAAGGTGCTCAAGAGCATGGCTGCCAGCAATAAAATTAGCACTTTTTTAAACTTCAATTTCAGTATACCTCCTCTTTTTGTCATTAAGCCTTTCAGAAATTC
>CAZPSR010000173.1:0-4695 GCA_964589135.1 uncultured Syntrophomonas sp. | reverse complement strand
TCCTTTCGTCATTATAGCACATGATTTTAATCTCTTTCATAAGCCCTGCGATAAAGCGCTTTTCAATCCACAGTTTGCATATAAAGAAAACTGTCAGATAGGACAGGACCACCAACAACAAGTATTTTACGATATTACATCAAATTATAGCATAGTGACATTTTGTTCAAAACACCTCAATTCAACCTAATCTCGCGATAAATTGATGTAAGTTGTTTTTTGTTTATTTTACTTGTCTTTACTTTACTAGCCATATTATAATTTTCATGGAGGTGATTCTATGTCCGATAAGAAGGAATTAATTAACGCTCAGGTTTTGGCCGAAGCTCTGAATTTGTCAGTGGAAACTATCTGGAGATACACCAGGGAGAATAAAATACCTTATATAGTAATAGGAAGCAAGAATTATCGTTATAATTTGGCAGATGTTATCAGCTCATTAACTGAGCCAAGGGTGCAGGAAAATGCGGCGGAGTATAAGGAAGAAGAAATCAACCATAAATTTACTTATCAGGATTATCTGTTATTACCGGAAGAACCGGGCTACCGTTTTGAAGTCCTGGATGGCATATTAATTAAAGAGCCCTCTCCTACTGTTATGCATCAGCGGGTCTCTCGAAGGCTACAGCGGATCCTGGAAGATCATTTCTGGAACCTTGATCCTGAGGGTGAAATATTTAACGCTCCTTTGGATGTTACTTTCCATGATATTAGCGTAGTTCAACCGGATCTGTTCTATGTATCCGGGGAACAAAAGCTTATCGTGCAGGATAGCAGAATTGATGGGCCACCCACCCTGATAGTGGAGGTTTTGTCTCCTTCCAGTAGCCGTAAGGATCGTCTGCAAAAGCTGAAAATATACCAGGAAGCTCAGGTGCAGCACTATTGGCTGGTCAATCCCCAGGAAAAAACCCTGGAATGTTTTTCCCTGCAGAATGGCATTTACGCCCTGCTGGCGGCCGGATTGGACGAGGAAGTAGTGGTACACCCGGAGTTCACCGGATTATCCATTGCCTTAAGCAAATTATGGTAAAGATATTGGTGCCGGGTATTAAGTTATTTATTGAAATAACTTAATACCCGGCACCAATTAGTTCTGCTAATTTGTAATAATACTCATTCCTTCTTTGAAGGCTTGCAGGTTGATTTCTATGGCTTTAGCCGGTACTAATCGGCGGATGGCGTTTCCCATCTGTTCGGATGGCAGTCCGGCTACTGCAGCCAGGACTCCCACCAGAACCACATTGGCCGCCCGATTATTCCCACATTGACTGGCAATTTCACTGGCATTAATTAAGCGGGTATTGGGGACCTTGCCCTTAATCTTCTCCACTATATCTAAGGGATATTTCACTCTGCCGCTCATTACCGGCAGGGGATCAACCCGTTCGTCATTTATTATTACCATTCCGTCGGGTTTCAAGTAATCCAACCAGCGGGCGGCTTCTAGCTTTTCAAAAGCCAGCAGTATATCAGCATCTCCCTTTTTTATTATGGGTGAATATACTTTCTCCCCAAATCTGACCTGGGTTACTACACTGCCGCCTCGTTGGGCCATTCCGTGCACTTCAGACACTTTCACATCATAGCCCATCTGTACCGCCACATCGGCCAGGATACGACTGGTCAGCAAGGTGCCCTGTCCGCCCACACCTACTATAAGAATATCAGTTACCTGTTTGTTCATTACTTATACCTCCAATACCTTTATAGCATCGAATTTGCATACTTGCGGACAAAGGCCACAGCCCACACAGCTGTTCAGGTTCATTACGGCCACCTTTTCTTCGTCCAGGAAGTTAATGCCGGTACAGCCCAGCCTTATACAAAGCTTGCAACCGGTGCAGAGTTCAGGCTCTACATAATACTTGACTCCGCTTGGTTTGGTCTCGATCAGGGCGCAGGCCCTTTTGGCTATTATTACCGAAGGTTCGCGCCGCTCCAGTTCCTCCTGTACTGCCTGCTGCAATTCATCCAGTTTTAGAGGATCAACTACCCTTACCTTCTCTATCCCTATGGCCTTAACCAGGGCTACCAAATCCAGTTTCTTGGTGGACTCCGAGGTAATAGTCTTGCCTGTTGCCGGATGTTCCTGGTGACCGGTCATAGCGGTGGTATCATTATCAAGTATGAGTACGGTAGATGTTCCCTTATTATATACAATATCTATTAAAGGAGTTATTCCAGAATGAACAAAGGTAGAATCTCCTATAACTGCCACTGTCTTTTCCGCAAATTCCGCTCCTCGTGCTTTTTCCATGCCCATAGCGGTACCGATGCTGGCTCCCATACAGATGGTAGTATCCATCCCATCCAGAGGGCTCAAAGCTCCCAGGGTATAACAGCCAATATCCCCAGCAACCACCAAACGCATCTTGTGCAGGGTATAGAATACCCCTCGGTGGGGACAGCCTGGACAGAGCAGAGGGGGCCGGCCCGGTATTTCTTTTACTAAACCATAAAGGTCCTCATTTTTGACTCCTTTAAGCACACTCTCTATCAGCTCGGGACTATATTCCCCCAAAAGGGAAAACAATTCCTTGCCTTCCACTTCAATACCCCAGGCTTTTACTTGTTCTTCAATTACCGGTTCCAGCTCTTCTAGTATTATCAGGCGATCCACCTGGGCTGCGAAATCTCTGATCATTTGCTCAGGGAGGGGATTGACCATACCCAGCTTTAACACTGACAACTGAGGCATAACCTCTTTTAGGTACTGGTAGGGCACTCCGCTACTTATAATCCCAATGGATTTATCGCCCCATTCAATCCGGTTCAAGGCACTGCTGTTGGCATATTCCTTGAGTTGTCTCATCCGCTTTTCTACTTCAACGTGCCTGCCCCGAGCGTGAGCGGGCAGCATTACATATTTGGGGACGTTCTTTTTATATGGCTTTAGCTGATACTCTTCTTTGCTGCCGACTTCCACCATGGTCTGAGAATGGGCTAAACGAGTAGTAATCCTGAGCATAACCGGGGTGTCAAATTCTTCACTGATATGAAATGCTATTTTACAGTAATCTAATGCTTCCTGACTATCCGACGGTTCCAATACCGGCATTTTGGCAAACTTACCATACCCACGGTTGTCCTGCTCATTTTGCGAAGAGTGCATACCCGGGTCATCAGCTGAAACCAGCACCAGCCCTCCAGTTACCCCGGTATAAGCAAAGGTATATAAGGGATCAGCGGCAACATTAACTCCCACATGCTTCATGGCCACCAGGGTACGGGCTCCTCCTATGGAAGCACCGACTCCAACCTCCAAGGCTACCTTTTCGTTAGGAGCCCACTGGGCATAAACCTTATCGTATTTGGCTAAGCTGCTTACTATTTCTGTACTAGGTGTACCAGGATAAGCAGCGGCTACCGTTGCTCCAGCTTCATAGGCGCCGCGGGCAATGGCTTCATTTCCGATCATCAGTTGTTTCATGGTAATCCTCCTTAACCATTATCAAATAAAGCCTCTCTTCCAGACGGAAAGGAGGCTCTTTAACCCAATAGTATGCCTGGTCTATTTTGAATAATACCACAGCTCAGCCGGTTCTTCACCACAATTCATAATATTCCAGTTGAACCAGCTTGCCTATCCCAAGCCAGGATAGCATCGCTGATCACCCGGGACATACTATATACATCAGCCAGACTGGTTTTCCTGGCCGTCAGGGAACTAGACTTATGTTCCCGAGTGCCCACCAAAGCAGTAATGGCATAATCTCCTACCAGGGGCAGATTTTTGTTTACTGCTTTTCCTGGCCTGATGGGGCCTATCTTTAGCTTAATTAAGCCTGGAGCCTCCCGCTCCCCTATGGAAGCATCTATGGCTACAATTGGCTGCAAAGGATAGTTATTTCTGAACTCCCTTAAGTTGTGGCTGAGATTGCCTGCGTGCCAGGGGTCCTGTAAAGTACCCTGAACCAAAGCACTGTGCTCATGTTCTTCCAGCATGGTGCCAACCAGGGGACCCAGACAATCCAGCAGATGACGGTCAGAACCAATACAAATAAAGGCTGGGGCTGGATTAAGATCTTGAAAAAGATCTAAAAAAGCCTGAGCCAGAATGGATCTGGCCTTGTTTTGGGTATAATGTACTGCGACAATCAACTTTGATGCCATTATAGCTTCAGAATCTCCTGTAAGGTTTTAATAAAACGTTGGTTTTGCTCGGCATTGCCAATAGTTACCCGGATATAGGTGGGAAATCCAAAAATATCCCCGGTCCGGACAATTACCCCCCGGTTTAGTAGTTCCTTAAATACCAACTGGCAATCCTGGCCGGTATCGAAAAAAATAAAATTAGCCTCGGTAGGTACATATTTCAGGCCCATTTGCTCCAACTGTTGGTAAAGGTAAACCTTGCCTTCAGCATTAACTTTTTGGCTGGCAAGCAGGTGCTCCTTATCATCCAGAGCCGCCCGGGCAGCTACTTGAGCTAAAAGGTTGACATTAAACGGCTCAGTAATTCTCTCTACTGCAGCCACAATCTCAGGATGGGCCACCATGTAACCTATACGCAGTCCTGCTAAGCCATAAATCTTTGAAAAGGTACGGGATACTATAGCGTTGGGATAGTCCTGCAAATATTCCATTCCCTGAGCAAAATCAGGAGATGCCACATATTCAAAATAGGCTTCATCAAATACTACCAACACATCCCCAGGTACCCGGGCCATAAATCCATCCATTTCTGAGCGG
>CAZPSR010000172.1:0-4708 GCA_964589135.1 uncultured Syntrophomonas sp. | reverse complement strand
TGTTGATGAAGCAGGGCGGGGTTTGATTGTAGTGGTGAATAAGTGGGATTTAATATCAAAGGATGGACACACCATGAATGAATTCGATAAAGACATTCGTAATGAACTTAAATTCCTGGCTTATTCCCCCCTCTTGTACGTTTCGGCCTTAACTAAAAGGCGGATTTTCAAAATACTGGAGCTGGTGGACTTTGTGGCTGAACAAAACCACCGCCGGATAGCTACCTCGGAGTTGAATCGGGTAATCAATGAAGCCATTATGTTAAATCCCCTACCTGGTGCAGGCAGTCAGAAAGCAAAAATATATTATTCAACCCAGATACTTACCGCTCCGCCAACTTTTGTTCTTTTTTCCAACCACCCCGAACTGATTCACTTCTCCTATATCAGGTATCTGGAAAACGTGTTGAGGAAAAACTTCGGCTTTGAAGGCAGTCCTATACGATTGTGGCTCAGGCAAAAGTCCGGCAAAGACTGGGCCTGAACAATTAAAGATTGATAGGAGGCTATTTATGGCTATAATTATATTGGAGAAGAGTTTAAGCAATCGCTGGTTAATAGATTGCATTACAGGGAGGAGAGTATTTGGTGATACAAGCAGTGTTGCTAATGGCTTTATGCTATCTTATCGGTTCCATACCTTTTTCACTAATATTTGGGATGGCTTTGGGGAAAGTGGATATCCGCACCCGGGGCAGTGGAAACATTGGAGCGACTAATGTGCTGCGTACGTCTGGCCTGGCGGTGGCTCTTTTAGCTCTGGCTGCCGACTTGTGCAAAGGCCTGGCTGCAGCTTGGATAGGTTTGGCTGCAGGGGGACAGGTATTGGCTGCCCTCTGTGCTGCAGCAGTTATAACCGGCCATTGCTATTCGATGTTTCTGAATTTTAAAGGCGGTAAGGGAGTAGCCACTTCGGCTGGAATTATGGTTTTTCTTATGCCCAACATCTTTGTGGTGATCTTGATTAGCTTTATCCTAACTGTTACTATCAGCCGATTCGTGTCTTTGGGGTCGATTATATCTGCTGTCCTTTTTCCCCTCTTGGCGATTTTTGTGTTTCCCCAACCCCTTTCCTATATAATACTTAGTATATATAAGATAACCCTGGTTTTGTACCGCCATAAAGAGAATATACAAAGGCTTATGGCGGGAAAAGAATCAAAAATAACCGATAGATTTTAATCGAAGTTCTAGCAGAACCAATGTATAGTCTTCAGCTGCAGAAACCGGAGGTTGATTATGAAGAAAATTTGCATACTGGGAGCAGGGAGCTGGGGTACCGCCCAGTCTATTTTGCTACACCAGAATAGATATAAGGTGGTTATTTGGGCAGGACCCGATGACGATATTGATACTATAGTGAAGACCAGAGAAAATTCCAGATATTTGCCCGGAGTAAGAATACCAGAAGAAATATTTTGGAGCCAAGATATGGCCGAAGCAGTGGCAGGAGCCCAGGTAGTGATTCTGGCAGTGCCATCCCAGGTCTTAAGAGAGGTATGCAGGCAACTTAAGCCCCATTTAAAGCCCGGGGTTTTGCTGGTTAATACCGCCAAGGGGCTGGAAATTAATAGCGGGATGCGTCTGAGCCAGGTAGCCGAAGATGTTTTGGGTCCGGGTATCCGGGATTATTTTTCAGTTTTATCAGGTCCCAGTCACGCCGAGGAGGTAGCTCGCCAAATGCCTACCGTACTCACTGCGGCTGCCTATAGAAAAGACACCGCTTGTGCGGTGCAAGACCTATATATGTCTCCAGTATTCCGAGTGTATACCAATCCTGATATACCTGGAGTAGAACTGGGCGGAGCCTTGAAGAATGTGATTGCTTTGGCCACCGGTATCATACAGGGATTAGAATTTGGCGATAATATTACTGCTGCTTTAATGACCCGGGGCTTGGCGGAAATGACCCGGATGGGCGTAGCTATGGGCGGCCATCATCGTACCTTTAACGGCTTGAGCGGCATGGGGGATCTGGTGGTAACCTGTTGCAGCCGTCATTCCAGGAATCGCCGAGCAGGAGAACTGATTGGTCAGGGTTATAGTTTAGAGGATTGCCTCAACTCTATTGGAATGGTGGTGGAAGGGGCCCATACTACCAGAGTATTGCAGCATCTGGCTGAAGAGTACCGAGTGGAAATGCCTATAACCAGGGCTTGCTACAATATACTATATAATCAGATTCCGCCCCGGTTAGCGGTGGAAGGTCTGATGCAAAGGAGCAAGAAGCACGAAATTGAGGAAATCGTTAACGATACAAAAAACTGGTAAGAAAGTGTGGTAACTTCCACACTTTTTTTCTTTTCTGGTTATATTACCGAATATTGATAAATATATTTATACTGTTATAGCGTAATCGATATTAAGGGGTATCTCGATTCGGAGGGAGGATGCCTTTTAAGTCTGGAACAAGGGAGGGAAAATGCTAAGTGGATAAAAACAGTGTACTAAATGATATTGCCGAAAGGACTGGAGGCGATATCTATCTGGGCGTAGTAGGCCCCGTAAGAACGGGGAAATCAACATTTGTGACCAGATTCATGGAACTTATGATTATTCCCGGCATTAGCGATAGATATGAAAGAGAAAGGGCAGTGGATGAACTGCCGGTTAGCGGAGCCGGGAAAACCATTACTACTACGGAACCAAAATTTGTGCCCAACGAAGCGGCCGAGATAATAACTCAAACTGGACTGACCTTGAAGGCCCGGTTGGTTGATTGTGTCGGCTATACTGTTGAAGGAGCGCTGGGTTACGAAGAAGACCAAGAGCCTCGCATGGTAAAAACTCCCTGGTTTGACTATGAGGTTCCCTTCGAAGAAGCGGCCGAAATAGGAACCAGGAAGGTCATTACCGACCATTCTACAATAGGGATTGTGGTAACTACTGATGGAAGCATCAGCGATCTTTCCCGGGGCAAGTATATAGATGCCGAGGAAAGAGTTATTCAAGAATTAAAAGATCTGGATAAACCCTTTATCGTAATATTAAATTCAACCAAGCCCTATGATGCTGATACCATAGCTTTGGCCGAGGAACTGAGTGAAAAATACCAGGTGCGGGTTCTCCCCCTGGATGTGGCCAGGATGACTTTAGAACAGGGTTATGCCCTCTTGGAAGAAGCTCTTTATGAGTTCCCGGTACAGGAAGTAAATATTAAGCTGCCAGGATGGGTAGAAGAACTGGATGAAGAGTTCTGGTTGAGAGAAGAGCTGGAATCATCAATACATGAAATACTAAATGGGGTACGTAAAGTAAGAGATATAGAGACAGCCCTGCAGAAGCTCTCTGATATTGAGAACATAAGTTATGTGCTGATGGAAGAGATCAATTTGGGAACCGGAACCGCAGTCATTGATATCACGGTTCCAGAAGAACTCTTCTATCGCTCACTCAGTGAAGTCAGCGGTTTTGATGTAGCAGGCAATCAAGATATTATGAGGATCATGAAAGATCTGAGCTTTGCTAAGAAGGAATTTGACAAGGTATCGTCGGCCCTGGCTGAAGTCAAGGAATCAGGTTATGGGGTAGTTACCCCACGCCTGGAAGAAATGTTCCTGGAAGAACCGGAACTAATCAGGCAGGGGAGCCGTTTTGGAGTTAGACTGAAAGCCAAGGCCCCATCCCTCCACATAATCAGGGCTGATATTACTACTGAGATTACGCCTATAATAGGAACCGAAAAGCAATGTGAGGAACTGGTACGCTATATGCTGGATGAATTTGAAGAAGACCCCACCAAGATTTGGGAGTCCAACATATTTGGCAAATCCCTGCACGATTTGGTTCGGGAAGGTATTCAGAATAAACTGCATCGCATGCCGGAAAATGCTCAACTGAAACTGCAGGATACCCTGCAGAGAATTGTAAACGACGGAAGTGGTGGACTGATCTGTATCATTATATAGAACAATATTCCCTGCAATAAAGCCGGCCGGATTGAGGCCGGCTTTATGTGGTGCGCCCGGCATGGGTGCAGTCAGCCGATCCCGGTAAAAGAATGTGAACCTGTTGATGACTTTGCCGTCCTTCATGACCTTGAAGCGAATACCATCATAAAACATCACCGGGTAAACTCCTAGCCAGCGGTCCACACTGCCATTCTACCAGGGAATATCATTAAGAACTATGTTCCAATACGACCGATAGACATTTTTCCCGGAAGGAGCCTTCAAGAATAAATAAATACCCAACTAATAAAACACTATCAGTTAAGCTTTATGACATTAGTCTGACGTCCCTATGTTGGGTTCACTATAACCGTGCTAAAGGGCTAAAGAATTCAATTCTTAAGGGGTATAGAACAGGTTAAATTATTCTACTTCGTATCGTGCTTGCAATGGTATCTACAATAGTTACCACCAACAAGATCAGTATTAGAATTAATATCATTTCCTGATATTTGAAAAGCCGCATGCTGGTCATTAGTTCAAAGCCAATACCCCCTGCTCCTACAATCCCTAAAATAGTTGAGGCCCTAAAATTCATTTCCCACCGGAATAGGGCAAGGGACACAAATTCAGGCAGAATTTGCGGTACAATCGCATAAGTGACCAGTTCTTTTTGCTCTAAAGCGTGGAGCAGTGGATTCGCTGGTATTAATATCCGACTGATGCTTGATGAGTGCTCATAATTATGATATAATTTTGCTGCAAATATGAGTAGGGAGGTTTTCAAATGCCAAATATTCGGCCTATTTCGGATTTGA
>CAZPSR010000171.1:0-4709 GCA_964589135.1 uncultured Syntrophomonas sp. | reverse complement strand
ACTGGCAGCAGCAGATGCGGAAGCCGCACAGGGTAGTTTGTTACAAGTAACCTCCCTGATCGATAAGAGTGTAAGCAAAGGCATAATGCACAAGAATACTGCAGCCCGTAAGAAATCAGCCCTGACCCGAAAGTACAACGCATTAGCCAAATAAAAAAGATAAAAAAGGAACCTGCCTTAAAGGCAGGTTTTTTGCATTAAAAAGGTCCAGTTTACCTTAGTAACCGGATCTTTTGTTTTGTTTCGCTGCTGTGCTAAGATATGGTTCATTCAACAGTTTGGTATAAAAGCAGTTAGACAGCACAAAATACTTACAGAATTAGTCGGCTGAGCTTGTAATTGTCCAACCCGGCATTAGTAAATAAATAATATGGGCTTCGATGAAGGAGGTGAAGAAATGCAATCATACCAGGTTCAGATAGACCGGGAAAATAAAATCCTCATCCCAGATAAAGCCATTAAGCAGATGGGCCTTAAGGCTGACCAGGAATTTACTATATACATTGATAACAGAGAACAGCACGATGAACAGTTATTCAAAATAGCACTCCGCGAGGGAATAATACCTGCCTAAGACCTAGCAGGTGGTTGTGCCAGAGTATTCCTGTCTCCTCATATAAGGCCCCTGACCGATCCCCGAAAACCGATCAATTTTGCAGGTTTTTGGGGGATCGGCTGCATACCTCAATAATAAATGATTCCATAAGGAATGCTGCGTCTTGGGATGTATTCTTTATTTTCAAGTCAATATCCAGGCACCCGGCCAAAAACCTCCTGATTTCTTCCCAGGAAAAATGGCGGCCTGAGTCGATAAATTTCCTTATCATAAAGTCTCTCATTGATGTTATATCAGCAATTTGTTTATGGGAAAAGCCCTTTTCACTGTAGGCTTTTACCCGAGCCATATTGGCCAGCTGTCTTAAGGTTAGGTTCAAAAACAACAGTGGATGTTCCCCCTGCTCCAGTAATTGGTGAAATGATTCTATACTCCCAGTTAAATCCCGTCTTAGCAAGGCATCAGTTAATCTAAATACTTTTATTTCGTCCTGAACATCCAGCTCCTGCTCCAGATCCTGAGGGGCAATGGCCCTGCCCTCTACCTGCAAAGACAGCTTTTCAATCAGGTTAAACAGATAGTACATATCCTGCCCGCTGCTTTGCAGCCGCTTTACTACCTGGCTAGTACAGGTCCGGCCTCTTTGTTTGAATTGCTCCCCGATCCATTGACCCAGAACTTTTTTATCCAAAGTATTGCATTCTATTATCTGAGCTTCCTTATGCAAACGCTTTATCAAGGGATTAGTCTTCTCCAACTCTGGGGTGGTTAAAATCAGAATTTGCCCGGGGCCAGCACCATCCAGATAATCATTAACCGCCTTTATATATTCTTCACTCTTATTTCCCCGTTTTCTACCTTTTCCCAGCCAATAGGGCCTTTTAATCACGGCAACCCGATGCATAGTGAACAGGGGGCTGAATTCCAATTGCTCCCTTAGTTCCCGGGGGGGCAATTCATCACTGTCCAGGTACAGGATCTCCGCCTCTTCACCCATTTCCTGCCCTAATTGCCTGGTAATCCTATTGATCTCCTGATCGATTAGGAATGCTTCTTTTCCCCATATTAAATAGAGCTGGCTTTTCATATACTATCTCCCATTCATATTCTATCTATCATTATAGCAGTTAGCCGTAAAGCTTGGGGCTGAAAACAATACATCTTCCTCCTTCCTCCCTTAGTGAGCCAGGAATGCAAGAGGAGGGCGGCCTATCGGTTTTAGCTTGAATAGGGGGTAGTATATGCTATAATCTAGGGCGATAGTATATTTATGCATAGCTTGAAATAATCTATTTAATGGGTTCTTGGTTAATCGGGAGGTGTGCATTGATTGAAAGACTATGACGTGATCATTATCGGCGCTGGCCCGGCAGGTATCTTTGCAGCTCTGGAAATAAGCCAAAAAAGTTCTCTTAGGGTACTGATACTGGAAAAAGGCCGCAAGGTAGATAAGCGAAATTGTCTGATTGGAAACCAATCCCCTACCTGTGCTAATTGTCAACCCTGTTCTATTATGTGTGGTTGGGGCGGGGCCGGGGCCTTTTCCGATGGCAAACTGACTTTGACCACAGAATTTGGCGGCTGGCTCCAAGACTATATTGGTCAGGAAAAACTGCAATCCTTAATAGACTATGCAGATAAGATATATGTTAAATACGGAGCCCCTGACCGGGTTTTTGGACAAGATAATGGAATAATTGAAGATCTTAAAATAAGATCGGCTCGGGCTGGTTTAAAATTGGTGCCGGCTAGAATAAGGCATATGGGTACTGAAAATACCGGAAAAGTACTAAAAAACATATATGATGACCTTAAGACCAGGCAGTCCATTCAAACCATGGAGGTAGTGGAGGAAATAATCATTGGCCAGAACCGGGTGCAAGGAGTCAGGACTAATCGTGCTACCTACTATGCCCCCATTATTATTGCAGCTCCGGGCCGGGATGGTGCCCAATGGTTTGCTGAGCAGGCCAAAGCACTGGGTATTGTTATGCAGAATAACCAGGTAGATATTGGGGTTAGAGTAGAAGTCCCCGCAGTTACCATGCAAGATTACACCGATAATATATGGGAACCGAAGATCATATTCAATACCCGAGAATTTGACGATGTAGTAAGGACCTTTTGCGTAAATCCCAACGGAGAGGTAGTGATGGAAAATACCAATGGCATCATTACCGTTAATGGCCACTCCTACGCTGAAGCCAAAAGCAATAATACCAATTTTGCCCTTTTAATGAGTCAGGAATTCACCCAGCCTTTTAATCGCCCCATATTGTATGGCCGGCGTATTGCCAGCCTGGCTAATATGTTGAGTGGCTCTATTATAGTACAGCGTTACGGCGATTTAAAACGAGGCCGCCGCTCCACCCCCTCCCGTCTGCAAAAAGGCCTGGTGGAACCCACTCTTAAGGGCGCCGTACCCGGAGACTTATCCCTGGTACTGCCTCATCGCTTCATGGTAGGTATTAAAGAGTGTTTGGAAGCCCTGGACAAAGCCATGCCCGGGGTAGCATCTGATCATACTCTCTTGTATGGAATTGAAGCTAAATTCTACTCAGCCCGGCCCAGTCTAAGCAAGTCTTTACAGACTGACATTGAGGGCCTGTGGGCTATAGGTGATGGAGCAGGAGTTACCCGGGGATTGATCCAGGCCAGCGCCTCAGGGGTCATCGCTGCAGAGGAGATATTAAAAAATGCTTAGCGTGGGAAAGGCATGATAAAAATATGAAAAAATTAAGCGAAGAGGTCTTATTCAAGGGCAATTGGATTACCTTAAAGTCCTTGAGCTTATCCGGACCGGATGGACAAGTCTTTCAATGGGAATGTGTTGAACGGAAAAACCGCCAAATCGGTTTGGTCATCGTAGCCCGGCTCATGCCCTCTCAAAGAGTGGTTCTGATCAAACAATATCGTCCGGCCATCAATAATTATATAATCGGATTTCCAGCCGGGATGGCCGATTCCCAGGACATAGAAAAAGAAGCCTTACGAGAACTCCAGGAAGAAACCGGTTTTACCGGGCGCATAAGCGAAATCAGCCCGCCTCTGAAAAGCAATCCAGCCTTTCTGGATGATTACGTCTATATGGTAAAAGCAGAAATCGATGAAACAGCGGCACCCAATCTTAAACCGGTTCAAAACCTGGGTACAGGCGAAGATATCGAAGTTTTAACGGTAAAAGAAAGGGATTTGCCCAGTTTCTTGCGGGAACAACATAGCCAGGGCCTGGAAATAGGCATAGGCCCCTGGTATGTATTCTGCAGCCAATAATGACAGTGGGGACGTCCCCACTGTCAACCTGCTTACAGGTCCCTTTTTTCAAAATGGTGAACTGCGGCCATTAACCATATTCCCAGGTATACTATAGTATAAACGAGCATCAAGGTACTGGGAGTAGATGCAGTACCAAAGGGGCCAAAATTAACTATGCTGCTCTGAGCCATGGTTCCGCTGGCCAAGTCAACTGCCAGACGATAAACGGCATCGGATGGCATTATCAGGCTGGATACAATGCCTATATTGATCAGGGCGCCATTGCCCATCAAGGCTCCTATCTGCTCCACAAAGCCTCCGATTATGCTTACCACAAAAACCATAAATGCAATAATACCTGCGCTCATGGTAGTGAACATGGCGGACAAGGCCATGGTAACAGCCAGCAGAGCCAGGGGAAAGAGAGTAAAAACCACTACTGCAGCTACCACCCCTTGAGGATCAAAAATTAGCCGGCAAAAATACCCACTTAAGGTCATAATCGAAATAAGCAAAACTATACTGTACGATGAGCTTACCAAGGCATAAGCGGTATATTTGCCCAGGACAATACTCCTGCGGCTCAGCGGACTGGATGCCATCCCCAGAATGGTTCCGTTTTCAACCTCCTGGGATATGCTTCCGGCTCCCGTTACTATTGCCAAGGAGCCCACCATAAAAGTAGATACATACCAGCCCAGAACCATCAGCTGGTATCCAATTTCCTGGCGCAAGAAAAACTGTTCTCCTCCCACTCCCAGGTCTTTTATCATATAATAAAGTCCGGTGCCGTAAATCAGAAGATAAATCAAGGTTAGAACAATACCCAGTTTGATTATCTGTTTATTAATAACCTCTTTTATAGTAAGCTTAATAATATGCTTCATTTATACACTCC
>CAZPSR010000170.1:0-4773 GCA_964589135.1 uncultured Syntrophomonas sp. | reverse complement strand
ATCTGCACAATCCTCAATCATACAATTTGAGCCAGCTAAGCCGGGGGAAGTAATGCTGCAAGATTACCAGGGAATTATCTCCCTCGTCCGCCATCAGCTTGGCTCCCCATTGCTCCATGCCTACTCCATGACCCCATCCCCGGCCTTTAAAAACGATATTATTACCCTCAACTGTAATACTGGTCAAATAGGTGGAATACAGGCGATCAAAGCCAATTTCTTGCCGCAGGTCCACCGCAGGAATAGAAGCCTTTCCGGCCTTAATGGTCAAGGCCCGTCCTGAAGGACCTTTTTCCCCTATTTTTATATCACTGAAATCTCCAGCCTGGGAGCCCATAATATTGCGGACTTTACTTTTAGGCACCTTTACCGTCCAGTTGCGGTATTTTTTTGGTGCTATACTGATGCCATTAGTTTCCACCGGAACTAGGTATCCGGCCTTGTCTTTCAGCTTGGGAAAGCCCTCCTCAATGCTTGCGGTTTTACTTGCAGACACCGAGCTGAACAGGGCATAGGCAAATTTGCCCTGGTGGGTTAATACCTGTCCCCGGGTTTCCTCCACCGATTGAGCTATGCGTTTGGTTATAGCCTTTTCATTATAAGCTTGAAATTCGGTATGATCGTCACTGGCATCGGTATTGTGTTTACCTTGAGTACCGTTTTCATATTCCAACAAGGCCAGGGTCATGGTACGGGCTACGATGGCTTGAGCTTTTAATGCTTCCATAGGAAACTTATCCCCTATCTCGGCTGCTACCACTCCTTTAATATACTCCTCCAGCTTAAGCTCTTGTTTGGCCTTGGTGCTCTTGCGGTAAAGGCTGATGGTGGGCTCCTGACCCTGATGTTTTTTTACTTCATCAGCCAAGTTAGCAGTATCGGCCCGAGAAAGTTCTGGCTTCCTTTCCGGTGCCTCCTGTCGGGCGCAGCCGCCTAAGGTCAGCAGCAAGAACAGTGATAGCAATATAGCCATTAGGTTTTTATATTCTTTCCTCAATAATCTAGCACTCCCTTCTTTAAACCTTAGTTTTTCCGGGGCAGAAACTCTTAGTCTGCCAGTATAAGGTAAGCTACCGTCGAGTCACTATCAGGGCAGAAAGCCAAGCTTAAGTAGACAATGGCGAAAGGGGAGTAATATAATATGATTTAAATCCATTATTCTGCTCTTTACTAAGGATCTTTGATTTAACTGGGAGGTTTGTTATGCATATTGTACTGGTAGAACCGGAAATACCTCAAAATACCGGTAATATTGCCCGCACCTGTGCTTTGACCAGAAGCAAGCTGCACCTGATCCAGCCCCTGGGTTTTTCCCTGGAAGACCGTTTTCTAAAAAGGGCCGGCCTTGATTACTGGCATTTGGTAGATGTTCAGGTTTGGGATAATTTTGCCCAATTTCGAGCCAAGGTGGAGGGAGGGAATATTTACCTGGCTACCACCAAGGCTGATCGCTGCTACCACCAGGTGAATTATGGAGCCGATGATATTATTGTTTTGGGATGTGAAACCAGAGGACTGCCAGCCTCCCTCTTAGAAGCCTTTCCTGATTTCTTGATCCGTATTCCCATGCTTAACATAGGTAGGTCACTTAATCTGGGTAATGCTGCCGCCATCATCCTCTATGAGGCCTTAAGACAGCTGGGCTTTAACTAAATGGGACAGGTTCCTTGTCCCATTTTCGCCTCTGCTCTTGGCTGGGTGGCTGGCCATGTTGGGTTGAAGGCTTTACATTCAAGAAAATATGGGGGGTGACAGGGGTATCAAATAATAATTCAGAAAAAACAAAAACCCGAGAGAAACCGGGTTTTTTAATATGATTGCTTATTCGTCGGTAGGCTGAGGGGCTTCTACCGGGCAAACATCAGCACATGAGCCGCAGTCGGTGCATAGTTCGGGATCGATGGTATAAATCTCATCGCCTTCACTAATTGCTTCAACTGGGCACTCATCAACGCATACTCCACAGGCTATGCATTCCTCGTTAATTATGTAGGCCATTTAAAAATCCTCCTTTGCTACATTTAGGCTAAGTAGAATTATAATCATATAGATTTTCTTTGTCAATTTAAGTCGCCAGGATATTTTATCCACTCAAATGACCATTATAGTGGTGAAGAGAGAACACCTACGGAAATTATTGGACAAACTTTCAGTTTTTAATAAATAATTTAACAATTCAACCCCAGGTGCCAACAAAAAATATTGCCAGCAGCTTATCTCTGGTATAGTATTTTATTGGATAAAGTGATTTCCCTGAGAAAAGTTATATTTCGCAGGGAGGTTGGGACCAGGTGCTTGTCCCCCGGTCTCCCAGCTCCAACTTATTTATGCATCCAAACCACTTGTGCAGAATGATAGGTAAAACAGGGGTGTCGGCATGAAATGTATAATTATGGCTAATGGTGAGTATGGAGAGCTAAAGCTTTATAAAGAAATTTTACCCTTCGCAGACAAGATAATTTGTGCTGATGGCGGGGCCAATTATGCTTACCGCTTGGGAGTTATGCCAGACCTAATTATCGGTGACCAGGATTCCATAAGTGTAGAAAGTCAAGCTTATTATGCCGACCAGGGAGTTGCTTTCCAGCAATATCCCAGGCGCAAAGATTTTACCGATATGCAGTTGGCTTTGCAGGCGGCGGCCGGAATGGGAGCTGAAGAAATTATACTTTTGGGCAGCCAGGGCGGTCGATTGGACCATAGCTTGAGCAATTTGTACAGTGGAATGGATTATGTTAAAAATGGCATAGATATAATACACTACAGTCCTCAGTGCACGATCTACTTGCTGATGGGTCAGATGTACCTGACTGGGCAGATAGGAGACCTGGTTTCCCTTCTGCCCCTGGGAGGAGGGGTCAAAGGGGTATATCTCAGGGGGTTTGCCTATCCCTTGACAAATGCCTTTTTACCTTGTGAGAATCCCTATGCCATATCCAATATGCTGATGACTGAAAGGGCTTTAATACAGGTTGCAGCAGGGATTTTAGCAGTTTTGCATTATCCCTGCTCCCACGGATCGGATTAGTACATTAGTTGCGATAAGTATTAATTTGTTATACAGTAAGTTTTAAGCTTACATGAATTATGGAGGTCGAAATGGATCTCAGTATTCTGTCCGGGGTAATTGCCAGCCCTTGGGACATAATTCGCACTTTGCTGGATATAGTCATTGTTGCTTATTTATTTTACCGGGTCCTGCGGGTAATCAGCGGAACCAGAGCGGAGCAGCTGCTTAAAGGCTTGGTGCTCTTACTGGGCTTTTCTGTTTTAATAAGCTATTTGAACCTGACCATGATCAAGTGGCTGATGGAGAAGTTTTGGATAATCTTCGCTATCACCCTTCCTATTGTATTCCAACCCGAATTAAGGCGCATACTGGAACAGATTGGACGGGGCAGCTTTTTTAGCACCCGTAAAATGACCGATGCGCTAAATAATACGGAGCATATGGTTCGCCAACTCAGTGCCGCTGCAGCGGTATTGTCCCGCAATCAGGTAGGGGCCTTAATCATAATCACCAGGGAAACCGGGATTGGTGAATATATGGAAAGCGGTGTAGACCTGGATGCCCAAGTGTCCGCATCTTTGCTGATAAATATTTTTGTGCCCAACACCCCTTTGCATGATGGAGCTGTAGTCATTTCCCATCTGCGGATTGATAAAGCCGCTTGTTTTCTCCCTTTAAGTGATAATCCCTACCTGGACCCGGAATTAGGTACCCGTCACCGGGCTGGTATAGGCATTACCGAGGTATCGGATGCCATTGCGGTAATGGTTTCAGAAGAAACTGGGGTCATATCCATTGCCAAAGAGGGCAAATTGCAGCGACACCTGGATGAGGTCAGTCTCAGGGAAAACCTTTTAGAAGAATTAGCTGGGGGAGAGGACTGGCGCAGCAGCCTGAAAAGGAGGTGGTTCGGTGAAGCAGCATCCGAGCCAGAACCGTAAAAGGACTGGATTTAAGATAATTTCCGTAATACTGGCCTTGCTTTTGTGGTTTTATGTCGCCAACGAAGGCTCATACGGAGCCGGTCAGAACAGCGTAACGGTAGACTTGCTCTATGAAAACAAGCCGGAGGGCATGCAGATTCAAGGGCCGGAGCAGGTGAAAGTAAAACTATGGGGGGGGTTTCAGGAAACCCAGGATATAAAGGCTTATGTAGATTTACAAGGAAAACAGCCCGGAGTATATACCCTGCCGGTTAAGCTCCATGCAGTTATGGGGGCATTATTTACCAGTGTTGAGCCCCAAAATATTAATGTTACTCTGGTGGCTACCCGGGAGACTATTGTCCCGGTAAAGTATAATATCAAGGCTGGACCTCCGGCTGGTTATACCTTGATTGATATTATTACTGAACCTGATCGTTGTCTGATTAAGGGTGAACAGGACATCGTCAAACAAGTGACTTCTGTGTTCTGCGGGATTGACCTGTCCACTATCCGTT
The DNA here is from genome assembly GCA_964589135.1 of uncultured Syntrophomonas sp. Taxonomy (GTDB): domain Bacteria; phylum Bacillota; class Syntrophomonadia; order Syntrophomonadales; family Syntrophomonadaceae; genus JAAYJK01. The sequence continues at coordinate 322 of CAZPSR010000170.1, read as the reverse complement.
CTATCAGCAGCCTGGAAGTTAAAGGGATCCCGGTGGACCAAAAGGGAGACGCCATCACCCAGGGACTGGAAATCATTCCTGAAGCTATTAAGGTTATTGCAGTGATAGGGGAGCAAAAAGGTTTTAAGGAAGTGCCCCTGAAGGTCCTTTACGAGGGAGAACCGGCAGTAGGTTACAGGTTGGTAGGGATTCAGCTTGAGCCGGCCACGGCGCAAATAGCCGGCAGCAATAGAACGGTGGAAGGTATACAGGAGATAAACACCCCTCTAATCAACTTAAATGAAGTTGATAACCATTATCAATCACTTGTTAATGAAATTAT
>CAZPSR010000169.1:0-4816 GCA_964589135.1 uncultured Syntrophomonas sp. | reverse complement strand
GCCACCCTGGCCTTCGGTGAGATAATCCGAGGAGTTTTGCAGAATATTGATTACGTCAATGGGCCGGCAGGAATTGCGGGTATTACCAAGCTGACCAACTGGACTTGGTTATACTGGGCTGCTATCATAACCATACTGGTTATTGTTAATCTGATGAATTCCAGCTATGGGCGGGCTATCGTGTCAATCCGGGAAGATGAGGTGGCATCGGAACTAATGGGCATAAATACTACTCGCTACAAGGTACTGGCCTTTGTTATTGGGGCTATGTTTGCCGGATTGGCTGGGGTTTTGTATGCTCACTATTTTTACATTATTAAGCCCGAGACCTTTAATTTCCTGAAATCCTTTGATATGTTGGTAATGGTGGTCCTGGGAGGTTTGGGCAGCACTACTGGCGCAGTAATAGCAGCCGTTTTTATTACTTTCCTGACTCTGGCTTTGCAAAAATATGCGGCAATGCGCATGGTAATCTATTCCTTGATATTAATAATAGTAATGATTTACCGGCCCCAGGGACTGATGGGGAGTAAAGAACTGAGCAGGAGGACTTTCGCCAGGATATGGGGTGGTAGAAAATGAGTTTATTGGCAATAAACAATCTATATAAATCTTTTGGAGGACTAGGGGCAGTCATTAATTTTAATTTCGCTATTCAATCCGGAGAGTTAATTGGCCTGATTGGACCCAATGGGGCTGGTAAAACTACGGTTTTTAACTTGATTACCGGGGTTTACCGACCTGATAAAGGCCAGATTTTACTCCAGGGTCAGAATATAGCCGGTCTGCCTTCCCATACAATTTGTCAAAAGGGAATTGCCCGTACTTTCCAGAATATACGGCTTTTTAAAGATTTGAGTGTAATTGATAATGTTAAAATAGCTTTTCACAAGAATGTAAGCTACAGTCTCTTCAGCACTCTGATCAGATTGCCGGCCTTTTTTAGGGGAGAAGAGGCCATCGAAACCAAGGCTATGGAATATCTGAATATATTTGGTTTGGACCACAAACGGGATGAGATCGCTTCCAGCTTGCCCTATGGGGAGCAGCGTCGTCTGGAGATCGCTCGGGCTCTGGCTACCCAGCCTACCCTTTTGATCCTGGATGAACCAGCAGCGGGAATGAACCCTCAGGAAACCAAGGAGTTAATGGAGCTTATTAAATGGGTCCGGGATAGGTTCCAATTGTCCATTCTTTTGATTGAACATGATATGTCCCTGGTTATGGGAGTATGTGAGCGCATATATGTTTTGGATTATGGACAGGTGATAGCAGAAGGACTGCCGGAAGAAATACGCAATAACAAAAAAGTAATCGAAGCATACTTGGGTGAGGAGGTAGCAAAGTGCTAAAGGTTCAAGAAATCAATGTGTACTATGGCGCTATCCATGCTCTCAAAAATTTGTCTTTGGAAGTAGAAGAGGGTAGTATTGTTACCTTGATTGGGGCCAATGGAGCTGGAAAAACCACGACTCTTAAAACCATATCGGGAATCCTGCGGTCCACCTCTGGCAGCATATTATTTCAGGGGCAGGACATAAGCAAAATAGTCCCAGAGAAAATAGTATCACTGGGTATTTCCCAGGTGCCTGAAGGCCGCCGAGTTTTTCAGGAGATGTCGGTATGGGAAAACCTGGAAATGGGCGCTTACCTGCGCAGTGACAAAAAAGGTATACAGGAGGATATGGAAAGTGTATTCTTCCGTTTTCCCCGCTTAAAGGAGCGCCGTAAGCAGTTAGCGGGAACCCTAAGTGGAGGGGAACAGCAGATGCTGGCTATTGGGCGGGCCTTAATGGCTAGACCCCAATTGCTCTTAATGGATGAACCCTCAATGGGTCTCGCTCCTCTCTTGGTAGTTGAAATCTTCAACATTATCAAGGACATTAATTCCCGGGGCACTACTATCCTGCTGGTGGAGCAGAATGCCCATATGGCTTTGTCCATTGCTGATCAGGCCTATGTTTTAGAGACCGGGGGAATTGTCCTTAAAGGAGCAGCCCAAGAACTGATGCAAAGCGAAGAGGTTAAAAAGGCTTATCTGGGCGGGTAGAGCTCTTTAAGATTGGACTCAATGGTTTTCAGCGGTAAACAAAACTAAAGGACAAGAGGAGGTATTATATTATGAAGGTGAAGGAAAGGATGAGTGAAGAGGTAGTTACCATTGATCAGGATGAGAGCCTGACCGAAGCATTTTATCTCCTAAAAGAACATAATATAAGAAGGTTGCCGGTAATGCATAAAGGCAAGGTAGTGGGCATTATTACCTTAAGCGATTTAAATAGAGCTGCTCCTTCTGCTGCCACCTCCCTCAGCATACACGAAATCAATTATTTATTGATGAAGACTAAAATCAAGGATATTCTGCCCAAGGGGCAAAAGGTTATTAGCATTGGGCCAGATAGTTATATTGAAACCGCGGCCAAGTTCATGAGCGAGAACAAGATTAGTGGATTGCCGGTTATCGATAAAAAAGGAAAACTGGTAGGTATTGTTACTGAAACCGATATTTTTGATGCCTTGATCGATATTTTAGGAGTAAAAAGCACCCACAGCCGCATCGATTTTTATGTGAAAGAAAGGCCGGGGACTCTGGCTGAAATTGCCGACATGATTGCCGAAAAAGGGAAAAACATCCTTAATACGGTGGCCTATTATGATGCCAAAAGAGATATGTACAAGCTGATCTTTCGCTTAGAGGAACTGGAAGTAGACGATATAGTAAAAGAGCTCCAGAATAGATGCTATGAAGTGGAATCAGTTATCGTTCGCCAGGAAAATGACTAAAGAGGATTCTCAGGGTTTGGGGTTGCCCCGGGGAAATCTGGCGAAGAAAATATTAATTTTCCCCGGGGAATCACAATATGTTTTTAATATTTATAGCTTCTTTTTCCGGAATATGTCTTAACATCAATTTTAACTCCTCCAGCTGGCCCAGGGCTAGAGCCCGGTTATGGCTGAAGACGTAAGCCTTGACCTTGGCCAGGGAAAACTCAATATTGTCCATTTCTTCATGATCTAGGAAAACTGGCCACCACCGGGCTGCATCAGCCCAGTTCTTTTCCATACTTTGGGTATGCTGCCTGGCAGTCTCCCACCCCTCCTCTTCTATTGCCTTTATGATCAGGTTGATTTCTTCACTCAGCTGATCAGTTGATGATTGCAGGGAATGATTGGTCCAGCCTCCCACCCCCAATAGGCCTATGAGTATGATTAACAATGATATTAATAGCCGCATTATCTAAATCCTCCTGGCTTATGACTTGATTTGATAGAAAAAATCACCCTGGCTGTCCAAACAGGCAAAAAGGACTCTTTGGGAATCCTGAATTCCGTCCTTTTCCAACTCGAATCTCAGCCAGTCCGGGCTAAGACCTAACTTCTCCAGGTTTTCTCCGATAATCTGTCCATCGATAATCAGGGTAATCGGAATTAGCTCCGGGGGCGGGTAGATATTCATATCTCGGGGCTGCACAGGCCTGTAGGGGGATTTCATTATTACACTGAGCTGGCCCCCGGTTTCTAAAATAGCGTAGGCCACCTCCGAGATATTGCTCACATTCTTTTCCCGCAACTGCTCTAGTAAATCATTGATATTATAACGTTGGCGCCGTAATTCATCCTCCATTATTTCGGAGTTTTTTATCAGTATACTGGGCTTGCCGCAAATGATACCTCGGGCTCGGACGCTTTTTAAGGAAACATAGGATAAAAGAACTTCCAAAGCAATCAGTATAAATATGGGAATTATTCCATTTATCAATGGGATATTGGTATTTTGCATGGGGATAGCTGCCAATTCAGCAATCAAAATAATCACTACCAGTTCATAAGGCTGGAGCTGACCTATCTGTTTTTTACCCATGATGCGCAGGGCAATTACAGTTGTTAGATATAAAATTATGGTGCGAATAATAACTAGATTCATCGCTCACACCTTGCTTTCCTTTTCCCAATTACCTTATATTATTGGCCTGAGGGGCTGAATTTATTACGGCCTGACTGCCCAGTCCAAGTTCACCCTTTATCCAATTTGTATTTTAAGGTAAGATTACAGGTGGTTATGATTAGCTGCATAATTTGCTATGGGCTCAAATAGATAGTGCTATTATAGATGTTGAAAATGCTTGCAACGGAGGAAAATATATGAGATACGAAGGACAAATATTCAGGCCATTCAGTGAAGCAAAAAGTTTTCTACTGCAGGCGACTATAGGTTGTTCTCACAATGGCTGTACCTTTTGCGGGATGTATAAAAAGAAGAAATATCGGGTCAGGAGCCTGCAGGAAATTAAGGAAGATATCCAAATGGCCTGGGAGTATTATGGTGACGTAGAAAAGGTCTTTATCTGCGATGGAGATGCTATTGCCATGGAAACCGATCAATTACTGGAAGTGCTGGAAACCCTTTATCAAACTTTCCCCTCCCTAAGGCATGTGGGATCTTACGTGGGGCCTGGCAGTACTTTGGGTAAGAGCCCGGCAGAATTAACTCTTCTCAATAAAGCCGGTTTAGGCAAGGCCTATCTGGGTGTGGAAACGGGTGATGACCCTCTCCTTAAGCTAGTAAATAAGGGAGTTACTGCGGAAGAGATGCTGGAAGCGGGGAGGAAGCTGGTAGAAAGCGGTTTTAATCTTACCGCAATGGTACTCTTGGGCTTAGCTGGCAAGGGGCCTCGCTCTCGTGAACATGCCCTGGCCACAGCCGAAATCATCAACCAGATGAGACCTAAGTATTTGGCAGCCATGACGCTTACCCCGGTTCCAGGTACTGTTTTGTATAAACAGGTTCAGCGGGGAGAGTTCCAGGTCCTGGATG